>CAIPWG010000065.1 GCA_903868655.1 uncultured Sphingomonadales bacterium | reverse complement strand
CGTTGTCATGTTTACCTGACACGGCGAATTGTGTCAAGTAATCCTTACATAATGTCAGGATTACCTATCAGTTATCGCCGACGACAGCGCGCTCGCGTGTCAGCAAAGCCAGTTTGATATCGGGCCCATAAGCGTAACCACCAAGACTGCCATCGCTGCGGATGACGCGGTGACAGGGGATCAACACGGCGACATGATTGGCGCCATTGGCAGTGCCCGCCGCGCGTACCGCGCCCGGTTTGCCGATAGCGGCGGCAATATCGCCATAGTTGCGCGTTTCGCCCGGCGGGATCGAGCGCAAGGCCCGCCACACCGCCTCTTGAAAAGCAGTCCCGCGCACATCGAGCGGGATATGGGCGCCGGTTCCGGGGCTTTCGACCGCGGCGATGACTTGTGTCAACAGTTCGGCGAATTCAGCTCCGCCCTCAATCAGCTGCGCTTTGGGAAACCGTTCGGCGAGCGCGCTGGGATCTTCGGCAAATGACAGGCGGCACACACCTTTTTCGGTGGCTGCAACCAGCATCGGGCCAAGCGTGGTGGGCACCAAGGCCCAGCGAATCACCGTGCCTCGCCCGCCATCGACCCAGGCCGAAGGCGTCATGCCCAATCGATCGGCATCAGCATAGAACCGCGAAGGGCCTGAAAAACCGGCATCATAAATCGCCTCGGTCACGCTACCCGCATGGCTAAGCGTATTGGCCATGCGTTCGGCGCGCAGGGCTCGGGCATAACCAGCCGGCGACACACCGGTCTGACCCACAAACAGTCGCTGAAAATGCGCCGTGCTGTACCCGGCAGCCGCCGCCAGTTCGCCGAGGGACGGGGCCGAATGCGGTTCACGCAACATTGCAATCGCTGTGAGAATAGCAGCCTCATCGCGTGCAAGATCGTCGGGCCGGCAGCGCAGGCACGGGCGCAGACCTTCGTCGCGCGCGGCAGCACCATCAGCGAAAAAGCGGACGTTTTCGCGATGCGGGTGGCGGGCTGCGCAGGAAGGCCGGCAATATATTCCGGTCGTCAACACGCCTGTTACAAAGCGGCCATCGAACGCGCGATCGCGCGCCAGGACGGCGCGCCATGCCGCATCCTCGCCAGGTATGGGTGGTGCACTGGGCATGGCTTTCTCCTGCATGGCGTTCGGCAACGGTGCCCTTTTGCGATGATAACAAGGGCATTGCATCCCGTGCCTTGCGATCAAATCACAAGCCGGGCAAGAACGCGGTCATGCTATTGTTCACCCACGCCCGCCATTCGATCCTGCTGGTCTTGTTGCCGGCGCTGGCCCTGCTGGGGCTGGTGCAACCGGCACAGGCCGATCCGACCGACATTGCGGCAGCCAGTCGCAGCGTGGTGCGCGTGGTGTTGGTGCGCAATGGCTGGACCGGCGTCAGCATGCTCGGCCATGGTTCGGGCTTTGCCATCGCGCCCGACCTGATCCTGACCAATGCCCACGTTGTGGAAGACGCGCGCAATGACGGCAAAGTGGTGATCGGTGTGATCCCGAGCCAGGGCCGCGACAGCTATCCCGCGCGGATCGTTGCCTATTCTCCCGCAAACGATCTTGCGCTGCTGCAACTGGGCAACCATGCCACTTTGCCACCGCTGACCTTGTTCCCCGGCGCAGTGCCCGACGGCATGCAAGTGGCTGCCGTGGGCTATCCCGGCAATGTCGATGCTGCGCAAGGGTTGAATGTGGGCGACATGGTCACCCCGCAAGACACCGTGAAAACATACGGCCAAGTCTCGGCCGGGCGGTCAGCGCGCCAATTCGACACGATCCTGCACACCGCCCAGTTGGGCGCGGGCAATTCGGGCGGGCCGCTGCTCGACACCTGCGGCCGGGTTCTCGGTATCAACAGCTTTGGCACGGTCAGCAACAACGGCACCGATTCATCGTTCTTTTTCGCGATTTCCATGCGCGAATTGCAACCGTTTCTGAAAAACGCGCGTGTCATGCCGCACCTGGCCAGCCTGCCCTGCACTTCGATCGCCGACCTTGATCGGGCCGATAGCCAGCGCGCCGCCGACGACAAAGTACGCGAAGCCGCAGCCATCGCCGCGCGCAGCGCCGCGAAGGAACACGCGTTCGACAAGGCGCGTCATGATGCCGAGCTTGATGTTCTGGCCGAACGCGACAATGGCCTTGCGATTGCCGCGTTGCTGTCGGTACTGGCGATTGGTGCCGCCACCTTCGTATTTCTGCAATGGCAGCGTGGCAAAACCACAGCGCCGCGTGTGGGCGCAGGGCTCGTGGTGATCCTCGTGATAGGCGCCGGCTTCGCGTGGGTTTTGCGACCCTCGCTGAGCGCCATCGACGAACGCGCCAAGGACCATATTGCCGAGGCACAGGCCAGCGGTGCGCCCGCACACGACGACGAACCCGGCGCCATTGCCAGCAACCCGCCCGCCGGGCCCAACAAACTGATTTGCGTGCTCGATCCCACCCGCAGTCGGGTGACGGTGTCTGACATCAACGATGTGCCGCTGCAATGGAGCGCCAGCGGCTGCGTCAACGGCAAAACGCAATATGGTCTGGCCCAGGACGGCTGGTCGCGGGTGCTCGTGCCCAATGGTGAAGATACAATCGCGGTCACTCATTACGATCCAGACACGCATGCCTACACCGTCGAGCGTTTTCTGATGGGAATCGACGACATGAACCGTGCGCGTGCCGAACGGGGCAAGATTTCTTATCCAACATGTGGCGCCAGTGCCGATCTGGCCCGCCAGCTGGGCACTGCTCAGACCGCGATCAAGAGTTTGCTGCCTGCCGAACCCAATGAACGCATGCGCTACACCTGCCAAACGGCCCGCTGATCTCCGGGGGAAAGTGCATACGTCTGCACGCAGAAAGCCGGGCGCTGTCACAATGCGGACAAGCCTTGCAATCTGCTATCTTGTCATAACCCCCCGAGGTTGCTAGGCGCGCCCCGACTGCGGGCCAAAGCCGCCGCTCACGCGGCAGTGATCAAGGCCCGCACGGCTCATCCGATTAAGGGACACAGACGCGTGGGGATTTCCGGCGGGATTACGGCCAGCTTGGCAGGACGTTACGCATCAGCGCTTTACGCGTTGGCGGGCGAACACGGCGCGGTCGCGGCCATTGAGGCTGATCTTGACCGTGTGTCGGCTGCGGTCACCGATTCGGCTGATCTCGCCAAACTGCTGTCCGATCCGCAAATCTCGCGCGACGCAGCATCGCGCGCAGTGAAGGCGGTTGCCGAAGTTCTGACGCTCAACCCGCTGACCGCCAATTTTCTGGGCGTGCTCGCCGGCAACCGCCGATTGGACCGCCTGCCCGAAATCATTCGCGCGTTTGCCGCCATTGCGGCGGATGCCCGCGGTGAAATCACCGCCGATGTCACCACCGCGCATCCTTTGCAGCCCAACCAGATTGCCGCACTGTCGGCCAAGCTGGCGCAGCTCGAAGGCCGCGCAGTTACCCTTCGCACCCACATCGATCCCGCCTTGCTTGGCGGATTGGTTGTCCAAATCGGCAGCCAGATGATCGATGGTTCGATCCGCACTCGTCTCAATTCTCTTGCCCAGGCTGTGAAGGGCTAATCGCCCTCCCCACACGTCTCGCTAGAAAGGCAGAACATGGAAATCCGCGCTGCTGAAATCTCCCGGGTCATCAAGGACCAGATCGCCAGCTTCGGCACCGAGGCGCAAGTCTCGGAAGTCGGCACAGTGCTGTCGGTCGGCGACGGCATCGCCCGCATTCACGGTCTGGATCAGGTCCAGGCCGGTGAAATGGTCGAATTCGCCAATGGCATCAAGGGCATGGCCCTCAACCTCGAAGCTGACAACGTCGGTGTCGTGATTTTCGGCACCGACACCGAAATCAAGGAAGGTGACGTTGTCCGCCGCACCGGCACCATTGTCGATGTGCCCATCGGCAAGGGCCTGCTGGGCCGCGTGGTCGATGCTCTCGGCAATCCGATCGATGGCAAGGGCCCGATCGAATACACCGAACGCCGTCGCGTCGAGCTGAAGGCACCAGGCATCATCCCGCGCAAATCGGTCCACGAGCCCGTGCAGACCGGTCTCAAAGCCATCGACGCTCTGGTTCCGATCGGCCGTGGTCAGCGCGAACTGATCATTGGTGACCGCCAGACCGGCAAGACTGCCGTGGCGATCGATACGTTCATCAACCAGAAGGCCGCAAATGCCGGGGATGATGAATCGAAAAAGCTTTATTGTATCTATGTCGCGATCGGCCAAAAGCGTTCGACTGTGGCCCAGATCGTGAGCCAACTCGAAGAATCGGGCGCGCTGGAATATACCATTGTCGCCGCCGGTTATCTCGTCGTCCATAATTCTTAAATTCGGCTGAAGTTCGTAATTGCGTCCGCGCAATTCCTTGAGGTCGTGCCCCGCGCAGAAGGCCGGGCCGGCCCCGGCCAGGATGACCACGCGCGCCGTCGCGTCGACCTCGATCTCGGCCAAAGCAGCGCGCAAGGCGCGCAGCATGCCGAGCGACAGTCCG
>CAIPWG010000064.1 GCA_903868655.1 uncultured Sphingomonadales bacterium | reverse complement strand
GTTGCGGGCATCGACCCGCTGAAAATCGCCACGCCCAACAGGCCATTGCCCCAGCCGTGATACTTGTGCTGCATTGCATTTGCCCCTGGGTCGGCCCGTTGGCCTTTGCAAGCGAGTGCCCTAGGCGGGGTGGACACAATCCGCAACGCCACGGCTTTGGCTCCACCCCTGACCGGGTTATCGTCCAGAAGGCCCCAGCGGCGTTGCGGAATGTGTCCATGCTACCGGCCGCAAACCATGCGTTGCGCCATCAGTGCATCTGCAAATGCCGATCAGACAAAGCTTTCCCTTTGCGGCGATATTGCGCAAACTGGCAGGATGTTGCGCACGCTGTATCCCCCCATCGAACCTTATGCGACCGGCCTGCTCGATACCGGCGACGGGCATACGCTTTACTATGAGCGCTGCGGCACGCCCGGGGCCAAACCGGCGGTATTTCTGCATGGCGGGCCCGGCGGTGGCATTTCGCCGCTGCATCGGCGGCTATTCGATCCATCCTTGTATGATGTCCTGCTGTTTGATCAACGCGGCTGCGGCCAATCCACGCCCCATGCCGAACTTGATGCCAACACGACCTGGCATCTGGTGGCCGACATTGAGCGATTGCGGGTGCTGGCTGGCGCAGACCAATGGCTGGTGCTGGGCGGCTCGTGGGGTTCGACACTGGCGCTGGCTTATGCACAGACCCATCCGGCGCGTGTCAGCGAACTGGTCCTGCGCGGCATCTACACGTGTTCAAAACCCGAGATGGATTGGTTTTACCAGTTTGGCGTTTCGCAGATGTTTCCTGACAAATACGAACGCCTGATCGCACCGATCCCCGAGGCCGAACGCGGTGATCTGTTGGGTGCCTATCACCGCCGGCTGACCACCGGCCCGATCGAAGACCGGATCGCGGCGGCCCGCGCGTGGAGCCTTTATGAAGGCGAAACGATCACGCTGCTGCCCGATCCTGACGCTTCGGCCCATTATGATGAAGGCCACTTCGCACTCGCGTTTGCGCGGCTGGAAACCCACTATTTCATGCATGACTGCTGGCTGGAGCCGGGTCAATTGCTGCGCGATGCGCACAAGCTGCACGCGATCCCTGGAACCATCGTCCATGGCCGTTATGACATGCCTTGCCCTGCACATTATGCCTGGGCGTTGCACAAGGCTTGGCCCCAAGCCGTTTTTCACCTGATCGAAGGCGCCGGACATGCCTTTTCGGAGCCTGGCATACTTGACCAGTTGATACGCGCCACCGATCGTTATGCAGGCAAACCGGTCGATTGACATGGATGCGATCCCCGAAGGGACCGTTTTGCATCGTCAGAGTTTTGCAAAAAAGGATGGTGCGGTCGAGAAGACTCGAACTTCCACGGCCTTTCGGCCACAACGACCTCAACGTTGCGCGTCTACCAGTTCCGCCACGACCGCACATCGCAAACGGGGCATGGTGGAGAACCGGTGCCGCCGTCGGGGTAGGAGCGGGCCCCTAGCAAAGGGTCGTGGACCGCGCAACCGTGATTATTCGGGTTTCCAGCCGATTTCGGCAAAGCGCGCGGTTTTGGGCACGTCAGTCACCGCTTCGTTGATGGTTTCGCTCTCGCCCGGCTTCAACACGTCCTTGGGCGGCATGACATTCCAGGTATAGACCACCTGGTTTTTGGAATCGCGCAATACGATCAGAATTGGTGGCACTTCGCGCACATCTTTGCCGACATTCGTTACTGTACCGCTGGCGCCATAATATTCTTTGCCATTGGGCAAGGTCCGCCGATCCTGCTTTTCGGGCGGAAACGACAGTTCCAGATCGGGGCGGGTCGCGCCAAATGTCTGGTGCGCAATCGGCAGCCACGCGGGCAGACCAAACCGATTGACTGCAGCCATCGCACCGCCAACCGATAGCGCGAACACCAAAGTCACGATCGTCCACAATTTCGCCGGATTGCGCCGGGGCCGAAAGGGCGGTTCATGCGCAAACGGTGATACCGCAGAATTGTCGACTTCGACCGCGCGATCGCCTGCGATGGGGCGCGTCGCTCTGGGCTGCGGTTGCGCAACGGGTTCAGTCGATTGTGGCTCTGGCGCTGGCACCGCTTCCGCCGAAGCGACCGGAGGTGGCGCCTGATCCTGCGGCTCTTCACGTTCGGGCAAAGCCGCGCCAGTTTGAAACCAGCTGTGTTTGCAATTGGCGCAACGGACTGTTCGCCCGTCGACACCGATCGCACTGTCGGGAACGACATAGCGCGTCGAACATGCGGGACAGGCGATTATCATGATGTCAGGTTAAGCATGCAAGTGGCTCTTGAAACAATAGGTTCATATAAAGAGATTTGCTTTGAAGGCCTTTTTTCCACATGCATTGACGCCTAGGGTCTGCAACGGCAGACCCGCCAATCCCGTTCTCAGTGAAAACCGATAGTCGCGACCATGATCGAGTCAGATGCCGAAATCGTTCAGTTCGACAATGTCGGGCTGCGCTATGGCACTGGCAAAGAGGCACTGACCGACATTTCGTTTACGCTTTATCCCGGGCGGTTCTATTTTCTGACCGGAGCGTCGGGCGCGGGCAAGACCAGCCTGCTGAAACTGCTCTATCTGGCGCAACGCCCTTCACGCGGACTGATCCGCATGTTTGGCACCGATGCGATCACGCTGCCGCGCGAACGCCTGCCCGGTTTTCGACGCCGTCTCGGCG
>CAIPWG010000063.1 GCA_903868655.1 uncultured Sphingomonadales bacterium | reverse complement strand
ATCTAGGCCACGCAGACCTGAATCAATATCTAAATTTGGTTGGTCAGAAAATGCATTTTGGTTCATGGATACCAAGATGAATTGTTTTGAAATGGTTTACAAATGATAGCCGTAGTCAGAGTTAATTGAGGTGGTTTCGTTTGGAAAAGCCGGCGTGAACCCACCCCGGTTTCCCCGGCGCAGGTCTTCCAGCACATTCGTCCCCAGTTCTTACATCAACCCCCTCCTTACCCGCGTATCGATTTCGGCGCCTAGCGCGGCATCGACGAGACGGGCGAGGTTGCGTGGGCTGAGGTGCTGGCGTTGGAACTGGCGTCGCAGGGCTTCTACGATTTGCGGGTGCAGGCCGGGAGGGTCTTTATGCTCGCCGAAGTGGTTTGAGCCCGAATAAATCGCTGTGCGTTCGGCTTCGGCTCGTGAGCTATTGCTTGCGCTCCCGCCATCGCCCGAATCCTTGCCTTCAAGGTATCTAAATCTCTCGCCCAACCCCGTTCTGCGGCTCAGATCCAACCCATCGGCGTCATCCGCTCCCTTGGCGATCGGCCCTTCAAGCGTCCGTGCTACCCCCTTGTCATGGCTCGAACCATTGGCAGATTGCCCTCCACTCCGACCTCCCAGTCCTCCACTCTGGCGCTCCAACACATCCTGCATGATCGAGGCGAGCAGCGCGTCAAAATGCTCGGGGCGCGGTCCGCTGACCTCGTGAACATGCAGCCGCGATAGGAGCGGGCCCCTGAGTGGTTGCAGCGAATTGGCACCAAGGGTCCAGTTGATGTGCGAGAGGTCGATGACCTCGCCCAGACATGGATCCTGCCAGTCTTTGGCGGTTTCGGGTTCGAGCCGGGCCATGAGCGTATTCGTCGCCGAGCCATGGCGGGCGTTTGGAACCTCCTTGTCGATCTCGTCGACGAAAATGAGCGGATTGGCGACCTCAATGCGGCTGAGCAGGCGGGTTGGCATGGCGACTTCTGCAGTGCCAAAGCCGCGGGCCGTGCCAGCAAAGTCGCGATTGTCGGTCTCGCCGCCGCGATCGACGCGCTGAAACGGCAGGTCAAAGGCTTGCGCCAGCACGCGCATGAATCTGGTTTTGCCAATGCCGGGCGGGCCGACCAGCAGAAAGGGTGCGAAGCTCAGCGCGCCATGACGCTGGCTGGCCCGCGCCATGATCTCGCGGCGTAAACGGGTCAGCACCTCATCAAACCAGGGAAAGCGCTGGTAAAGCTGCGCGATAGCCAGATCGATATCGCCCGCCAGTTGGAGCGGGCGCGGAGCGGCCAGCTTTTGCCGAAGTTGCTCAAATTCCTTGGTCTCGGACAAAGACCTGCTGCGGCCCGTGCTCAATGCCTCCTTGTGGTCAGGCCGGGCGGCGAGCAAGCGGACAAAATGCTTGGGCAAAGTGTTGGCCTCGTTGAGCTGCTCACGCCCCCGGAATTTTGCATGTTCGGCCAGATAGAGCCGCAACAGCCGGTGCGGGCGCCAGTGCCGAAACCGCCCGCGCAGCAACATGCTGCAGGAGATCGGACAGGTTTGCGGCAGATCCAATCCAGGCGTTTGCTGGAGCATTAGCTCGCGCCAGCCCGCATAGTGGACATTCAGCACCTCCTGACCATAGCCCCACAACGGTCCGGGAAAAGTATTGATCAGATCACGCCAGATATTCTGCGGGTCGGGCGAGACAAAAGGTCGACCTTGCGGCTTGGGCCGGGCCAAAGCGACGCCATAGGCCGCCGTCAACGCCGCTTCCAGCGCCCGCGCAAGGTCGACTTTGGCCACAAGCGACAGTTCGAGATCAAGCTCGCTGCTGCGGTCCAGCTTCTGGCCAAGCTTTTGCTGTTGCCGGGCGATCAACCCGTTCAATTCACCCAGCAGAAAACTCCAGTCCGTATCCTGCATGCGGGCCAGAAGCTGCGGACGGTCAAGTTCAACCGGCAGGCCGAAGTGGAACGCGGCAAAAGGATCAAGTGTTAAATCCGTAGCTTTGGGCGGGCTCGAGTCTCGGGGCGAATCTGCGGTTTTGAGCTTTTCCAGCAGATCGCGCAGAACCCGCAAGCGCTTGAGCCGCCACAGGCCCTCGGCACCTTCGGGCAATTCTGCGACCACGCCTTCGGATGGGATCTTTTGGTCCAAAAGGCCGGCGTTCTTCAATGCTTCATGGGCCATATCGGCCTCCCTGATTTAGATATCGATGACCAGATCCGGT
>CAIPWG010000062.1 GCA_903868655.1 uncultured Sphingomonadales bacterium | reverse complement strand
TCAGATCGTCCGGCATTGTGTTCCCTTATCCGCGCAAAGTGCCACCCAATTTGGCGACAGCGGCCACCACCCGATCCGAAATCGCTTTCAACGCGGCTTCGTCAAAGCTCTTTTCGACAGGCTGCAATGTGACTTCGATCGCCAGGCTCCGCTGACCATCGGGCACGCCCGCGCCACGGAAATCGTCGAACACACGCGCCACAACAATCGCAGCTTTATCCGCGCCACGCACCGCGCGCACCACATCGCTGGCCGGGCGGTCGATCCCGATCAGGAACGCAAAATCGCGCGTGACAGCCTGCAACGGTGGCGGCGCATAGGCCATACGCGCAAACCCGGAAGCCTGCTTTTTGGCGGGCAGCCGATCAAGGAACAGCTCGACCACCACCACTGGTGCGGCAATGTCAAATTCTTTGCATGTTGACGGGTGCAGCATCCCGAATCGCGCCAGCACAGTCTTGGGCCCCAGCCGCAATGTGGCCGATTGGCCGGGGTGGAATTGCGCACCCGCCTCGCCCATCACCATCAGGCTGTCGACCGGCGCACCTGCTTCCGCAAGCAATGCCAGCGCTTCGGCCTTGGCATCGAACGCATCGAACGCCGTGGCCTTGCCACTGGCCCAACCCCGCTGGCTGCGTTCGCCAGCCAGCACAACTGCCAGGCTTGGCGCTTCGGCACTCGCACCGCCGGTGCCGCGCAAATAGCGGCGTCCGATCTCGAACAGGCGCGCAGACGTTGCACCGCGATCGAGATTGCGCCGAACCGCGGTCAGCAATCCGGGCAACAACGACGGGCGCATGACTTTCAGGTCTTCAGAAATCGGATTGGCCAGCACCCACAGCGCATGATCGGGGTCGGCAAAATGCGCCGCCTCGGTCTCGGGCAGGAACGACCAGGTCACTGCCTCGTGGCTGCCGCGCGCGGCGGCGGCCCGGCGCAGACGGCGCTCAAGCGTTTGCGCCGGCGTTGCCGTCGGCACCGCCACGCCCGCTACCCGCGGCAGGGGCGTCGAGGGCACTTTATCGAGGCCATGCACGCGGATTACTTCTTCGACAATGTCGGCCGCACCGTCGACATCAGGCCTCCAGCCGGGAACGGCCACGCGCCACAGGCCTTCGCCCGATACGCCAAAGCCGAGCGCCGCCAGAATACGGCGCTGTTCGTCTTGCGCCACATCGACCCCGCCCAGCCGTCCAGCGAGCGCCGGATCATAAGCGACGAGCTTGCCGGCCAATGGCGGCATACCGGCGCGCACCACATGGCTGGGTTCACCGCCGCAGATCTCGACAATCAGCGCGGTCAGCAGATCGAGCCCGGTATCGAGAAAGCCCGGATCGACCCCGCGTTCAAACCGACCTCGCGCATCCGAAGTCAGCGCCAGCCCCTGGCCGGTGCGCGCAATCGCCTGCGGATCGAAATAGGCCACTTCGAGCAGCACATCGGTGGTGGCATCGCTGCAACCCGAATGTTCACCCCCCATGATGCCCGCAACATCGTGAACCATCGTGTCATCGGCGATGACAGTCATCCACGGCTGCAACGCATATTCCCGCCCGTTGAGCGCCAGTACGGTTTCGCCGTCACGCGCAAGCCGCGCCACGACCGCACCGTTCAGCTTCGCCAGATCATAGGCATGCGCCGGGCGGCCATAGCCCAGCATGATATAATTGGTAATATCAACCAGCGCCGAAATCGGCCGCTGCCCTGCGCTTTTCAACGCGTCGGCAAGCCATTGCGGGCTGGGTCCGTTGCGCACGCCGCGAATGACCCGGCCATAAAATGCCGGGCAACCCGCTGTGTCATCGGTACGAATGTCGACCGGGCAGGGATAGCTGCCCGCCACCGGTGCCACAGCGATGGGCTTCAGCGTGCCGATCCCGGCCGCCGCCAGATCACGCGCAATGCCATGCACGCCCATGCAATCGGGGCGATTGGGCGTAATCGCCACATCGAACACGGGGTCTGACCCCAGATAGTCGGCAAAGCTCGCACCCAGCGGCGCATCGGCGGGCAATTCGATAATCCCGTCGTGTTCTTCACCCAGACCCAATTCACGGGTCGAACACATCATGCCGTTGGATTCGACCCCGCGGATCGCGCTCTTGCGCAATTCCATGCCATTGGCGGGCACGACTGCACCCGGCACGCCCAGTACTCCGATCAGCCCTGCGCGCGCGTTGGGCGCGCCACAGACCACCTGCAACGGTGTGCCATCGCCCAGATCGACCGACAGCACTTGCAGTTTGTCTGCCTGCGGATGCCGCTCTGCAGTCAACACGCGTGCGACACGAAACGCGGCCAGCGCCGCCGAAGCATCGCTGACGTTTTCGATTTCCAGCCCCAGCGCGGTCAGCGCACGCGCAATCGTGGCTGCATCGGCGCTGGTATCGAGATGCTGTTTCAGCCAGGACAGGGCAAACTTCATGGCCGCACTCCCACGCCGCCGGACAGCGTCGGCACATCGAGCGCAGAAAAACCGTAATGCCCCAGCCAGCGGGCGTCGCCGTCAAAGAACGCGCGCAAATCATCCATCCCGTATTTGAGCATGGCCAACCGGTCGACCCCGGTGCCAAAAGCAAAGCCCTGCCATTCGTCTGGATTAAGCCCGGCCGCCGCAATCACATGGCGGTTGACCATGCCCGAGCCCAGCACTTCCATCCAGCCACCGCCTGCCGCATCGCCGTCGCCGCCGACCACGCGTTTGCCATTGATCAGCGTAAAGCCGACATCGACTTCGACCGAAGGTTCGGTGAACGGAAAATAGCTCGGGCGCAGCCGCAAGATAATATCTTCTCGCTCAAAAAACGCCTTCAGGAATGTTTCCAGCGTCCATTTCAAATGCCCAAGGTGAATACCCTTGTCGATCACCAGACCTTCGATCTGATGAAACATCGGCGTATGTGTGGCGTCGCTGTCAGATCGATAAACCCGGCCCGGCGCGATAATCCGCAAGGGCGCTCCTTGATCGAGCATTGATCGGATCTGCACCGGCGAGGTATGCGTGCGCAGCAGCATCGAGCGCCCGGCCTCGTCCTTGTCCGGAAAATAGAATGTGTCGTGCATCGCGCGCGCCGGATGGGTTTCGGGCATGTTGAGCGCGGTGAAATTATGCCAGTCGTCTTCGATTTCGGGTCCGGTGGCGACCGCGAAGCCCAGGTCCGCGAAAATTTCGGCCAATTCGTCCATCACCTGGCTGACCGGGTGAATCGAACCGCGCGGAGCCTCGGGCGCTGGCAGCGACAGATCAATCCGTTCAGCCGCCAGACGCGCATCGAGCGCGGCAGCTTCGAGCGCCGCCTTGCGCGTGGCCAGCGCTGTCGTGACGCTTTCGCGCGCGGCATGGATGCGCGGGCCTTGTGCCTGCCGCTCGTCGGGGGTCATTTGCCCCAACGTTTTCAGCAGTGCTGAAACCCAGCCCTGTTTGCCGAGTGCGGCCACGCGCAAGGCTTCGACTGCATCAAGCGTGTCGGCTGCGGCGATCGCCGCCAATGTCTGTTCGTGCTGTTCCATGGTGACCAAGCCGCTAGCGCCAAACGCGTGCAAATCCAACCAAAAGCAAAAGGGCGCCATCCTTGCGGACGGCGCCCTTGAATGCGTGCAATCGTCCGGTGCGATCAGGCAGCCGGCAAAGCTGCCTTCGCTTGCGCGATGATGGTCGTAAACACGCCACCTTCGTTCATCGCCAGATCGGCCATCGACTTGCGATCGAGTTCGATCCCGGCCAGCTTGGTGCCGTGGATGAACTGCGAATACGTCAGGCCCTCGGCGCGCACAGCAGCGTTGATGCGCTGGATCCAAAGCGCGCGGAACGTGCGCTTTTTGACCTTGCGGTCGCGATAGGCGTACTGGCCGGCTTTTTCGACGGCTTGGCGAGCAACGCGGATCGTATTCTTGCGCCGGCCGCGGTAACCCTTGGCCTGTTCAAGAAGACGCTTATGTTTGGTACGCGTGGTCGTACCGCGCTTGATACGGGACATCTGTCAGTCTCCTCAGTTGAGCCCGTAGGGCGCCCACTTCTTGATCACCTTTGCATCTGCATCGGAAATCACTTCAGTGCCGCGGTTCTGACGGATGTACTTGGCGTTGTGGCTGATCAAACGGTGGCGCTTACCAGCCACACCGTGCTTGACTTTGCCATTGGCGGTGATCTTGAAGCGTTTCTTCACACCGCTCTTGGTCTTGAGCTTGGGCATTTTCGTCTCCTGGTTTCGGGCAGCCTGAACCCGCCGTGGCAGCCCTGATGGCCAGGCGAATCTCATGCGGCGTGCCGGATGAAGTGCGGGCCCTTATGGGCAGGCGTCGCAAAAGGCAAGCTGCAAGCGCCGAAAAACTTAAGCTTCCCCAATCTGATTGCGGTCAAACGGCGTGGTTTGATAGACTTCGTTGATCCAGTTGCCGAACAGGATATGCCCCGCTCCGCGCCAGGTATTGATCGGCCGGGCGGCCGGATCGTCGCCCGGGAAATAGTGCGCAGGCACATAAGCGCCCTCGTCCCGCGCATATTCGTTCGCCAAGGTCAGCGTATCGTATTCCAGATGATTGAACATGTGCAACGCCCGGTGCACCGGATCGTCGATCAGACACAGCCCCACGTCATCGCTTTCGGCCAACACGGTCAGGCCTCGGTCTTGCGGCAAGTCCTGCGCACGCACTTCGCTCCAGCGCGACACCGGCACATCAAACCGGTCCGGCAAACCACGCAGCCACGGCGTGGCCGGCGCGCGGTTCCAATGCGGGAACACGCCCGAGGCCTTCGCCTCCAGCGGATGCTTGTCGACCCCGTGGAAGTGATAGAGCGCCGCCATCGCGCCCCAGCACACGGTCAACGTGCGATGCACGTGGGTCTGGCTCCAGTCGAAAATGCGCGCCAGTTCATCCCAATAAGTGACCTGATCGAAAGGGATCGTTTCCACAGGCGCGCCGGTCACGATCAGGCCATCGAACTTGTCGTCCCCCACTTCGCTCCACGGACGGTAAAATTCGGCGAGATGTCCTGCAGCGGTGTTTTTGCTGACATGATCGGAAATTCGCAGCAGTTCGAGTTCCACCTGCAACGGTGTCGCGCCCAAAACGCGCGCAATCTGCGTTTCAGTGGTGATCTTGTCAGGCATCAGGTTCAACAACGCGATGCGCAAGGGCCGGATATCCTGCCGCGCGGCCTCGCTTTCGCTCATCACGATTACGCCTTCGGCTTCGAGCGTCCGGCGGGCAGGCAAATTGTCGGCAATACGGATCGGCACAGCGCACAGTCCTCGGGTAGCGGTGACCGGAAGAGGCGCCATCAGCGCACACAGGGCTGCGGGCATTGGCTCCGTTGGTTGCCGCTGCGGCCACATCCCTTTCAGCGTTGAAAGGCGCCACCTTGCCCGGTTGCCGGCAGGTTGGCGTCGGGGTCGCCCCCAACTCTTGATGTTGGGGGCGATTTACCGGGCTGTGCGCCAGATTGCAACCTATGGCGTCTGCTTCACCACTTCGCCGCCCTTCATGACAAAGCTCGGGTGTTCCAGCACGCGCACATTGGCCAGCGGGTCGGCATCGACGGCAACCAGATCGCCATAGCGGCCCACCGCAATTGCCCCGACATCACCGGTTCGATCGAGGAATTTTGCGGCCGTCGCGGTGGCAGCCGTGATCGCTTCGATCGGGGTTATGCCCCATTCGACCATCTTGGCGAACTGGCGCGCGTTATCGCCGTTGGGATAGACCCCACCGTCGGTGCCGAACAACAGGGTGACCCCCGCGGCATGCGCAGCGCGAAAAGTTTCGCGCTGCTTGCGGCCGATTACGCGTTCCTTTTCCAGACTTTCGGGAAACACACCGTTCTTGGCGCCTTCAGACAGGATATAGTCGTCGTCGTAGATATCCATATCAAGCGCTGCGCCTTTGTCGCGCGCCAGGCGAAAGCTTTCGGCATCGGCCAGGCTTGCATGTTCGATCGTGTCGATCCCTGCGCGCAGCGCTGTGTTGATACCTTCGGTGCCGTGGGCATGCGCGGCGACACGCAGGCCCAGCATATGGGCCTCGTCCGCTACCGCTTTCATTTCGTCAAAAGTCATCTGCTGCGCGCCGACCGCGTCACCTTTGGAAAGGACCCCGCCCGTGGCGCAAATCTTGATCACTTGCGCGCCATACTTGTGCACCTTGCGCACCAGCGCGCGAAATTCCTCGGGCGAATTGGCAATGTTGGGCCATTGCTTGTCGAGCGAAGGCGGCAGTTCGGTCGTGTCGCAATGTCCGCCGGTTGCGCCCAACGCATAAGTTGCGGTGATCATGCGCGGCCCGATGATTTCGCCCAGATCGATCGCCTGGCGCAACGCGACATCGGCATACCCATCCGACCCGACATTGCGCACCGTGGTAAAACCCGCCTCCAGCGTGCGGCGCGCATTGGCGACACCGACCACCGTGCTGAACTGGTCGGTGAATTGCAGCGAGGTATAGCCGCTGAAACGCGGATCGCTGGTCAGGTGCACATGCATGTCGATCAACCCCGGCACCAGCGTGCGGGTGCCCAAATCAATCACGGTGGCGCCTGCCGGGACCATATCGCCTTTGTGCCCGACCGCGCTGATCCGCCCGTCGACAATCACCACTTGCGCATCATCGACCCGTTTTTGCGCAAGGACATCAATCATGTGCGCAGCGCGCACCACCACAGTTCCAGCCAGCGCAGCAGGCGCAACGGCCATCAGCGCAGTCGTAGCAAAAATCGTTATAGCGCGGCGCATTGGCATCCTGTCCCCCATCGATGATCAGGCGTTATCAAATGCAACGATAGCGCGTCGGCGACAAGCACCGAGTGAATCAATGTCCGCAGGCGAGCGCTTCGACCACATCGTCCAGTCGCGCCGGATCGCCCAGCGCCAGGACATGGCCGCTCGATCCCTGGCACAAGGGATCGCCATGCCAATCGGCCATGACCCCGCCCGCGCCTTCGACCACGGGCACAAGTGCCGCCCAATCATAGATTTTCAGATTGGATTCGCACACCACATCGAGATGACCGGTGGCAAGCATCGCGTAATTGTAGCAGTCGCCGCCCATGACCATACGCTTGTGATCGGTCTGCGCTGCCAGCGCCATGAAGTGTTCGCCATCGTGCGCGCTGAAATAATGCGGCCCGGTGGTGGCGATCGCCGCTTCGGCCAGGGCAGTGCAGGCACGCGTGCGCACTTCGACACCATTGAACAGCGTCGGCCGACCGACCACCCCCAGCCAGCGTTCGTTCAAAATCGGTTGATCGATTACGCCAAGCACGGGAAACCCGTCGACCATCAGCGCAATCAGCGTGCCAAACAGCGGACGCCCGGCGACAAAGCCAGTGGTTCCATCGATCGGATCGAGCACCCAACTGCGGCCGGACGTGCCTTCGGTCACACCGAATTCTTCGCCGATCACGCCGTCATGCGGCATCTCCGCCAGCAGGATTTCGCGCATGGCCTGTTCGGCAGCACGGTCAGCCGCGGTGACGGGCGTGTTGTCGCCTTTGCGTTCAAATCCGGCGGCGCGGAAAAACGGGCGGATGGCCGCACCCGCCGCGTCGGCAAGGCGGTGGGCGAGAGCGATTTCGGCGTCGAGGTTCATAGGCATTGCGCATGGCAATCGGCGTCGGTCAGGTCAAGCCAATGCGCTTTACCGTCCGACATGGATTTGCCCGCTAGGGAGATACCGCCAATTTGGCGGAATTCGGACTGGACTCAGCTTGGCCGTCTAAGTGTATTGCGCTTAGTAGTGACACTAGTTTTTGTGTGCATAGGGTGGCAGCAAGACAATGAACAGCGCGCCAGTGCCTGCTTTGAACCGCAGCCTCGCCCCGCGCAGCGCAGTAGCGCGCGATGGACAACCCTTGTCGTACAACCGTGCGCCGGCCAAGGATTTGGCGCCCTGGATCGCACGGCTTTACGTCTCCAGCGTCGCGGCGCCTGAAACCCATGTTCTGTCGTGCGGTGTGTTTTGCGAAAACCCGGTCTTGCGCATCCGATTGGCTGGCGATTGGCTGGCCCAGAGCGCGATCGGGCCTTTGGCAAGCACGCGCGGTGCATTTCTGTTTGGCCCGAATACGCGGCGTATGCCCATCGAAGTGCGAGGCAGCTTCATCAGTGCAGGTATTGCGTTCTGTCCGGGGGCGGTGCGTCTGCTGACTGGCATGGCGGAAGGCGATATCGTGGATCGCCTTGCCGATCCGGCGCTGCTCGGCCTGTCGACGCAAAGCTGGCTCGCGCTGTTCGATCCAGACGCGGGGCCCGAACACTGGTGCCTGCAAATAGAAGCAGCGTTGCGCAGTCTGATCGATCGCCGTGGAGCACAGGCGCCAGATCCCGTCAGCGTTTGGTTCGAACGGGCCAGCTATGCCGATCCTTCGATTTCAGTCGGGCAATGTGCCTCGACCAACGGGATCGATATTCGCCGGCTGGAACGGGTCGTACGCCGCGATTTCGGCCTGACACCCAAACAAGTGCTGCGCCGCGCACGCGCACTCGATATGGCAAGCCACTTGCGCGGTGTGGCCGATGCGCAAGAGGCCGAGGCGCTGATGCTGCGCTATTACGATCAAAGCCACCTGATCCGTGATTTCACCGCGCTGATCGGTCTTAGCCCAGGCCAATTTGCCCAGCGCCCGCAACCGCTGATGACGCTGTCGCTTGAAACTCGCCAGCAACGCCGCCTGGAAATGCTCAAGCGGCTCGTCCCGGGACAGGCACCGCCGTGGTTTGACAAAGTGTTGGGGCTGCCCGCATCGCAGCCCGCAGGCATCAGTCAAACAGCGAGCTGACCGAGCTTTCATCCGCAATTCGGCGCACCGCTTCGCCGATCAGTGGGGCAATGGTCAGCAGGCGAATGCGATCGCAACTGCGCGTGGCATCGGTGGGCAGGATCGAGTCGGTAATCACCAGCTCTTTCAGCGCCGAATTGCCCACCCGCGCCACTGCGCCGCCGGACAGCACGCCATGCGAGATGTAAGCAGCCACACCCGAGGCACCGGCATCCATCAGCGCTTGCGCCGCGTTGCACAAAGTGCCCCCCGAGTCGATGATGTCATCGATCAGGATACACATCCGGCCTTTGACTTCGCCGATGATGTTCATGACCTCTGATTGCCCGGGCCGGTCGCGACGCTTGTCCACGATTGCCAGCGGCGCATTGTCGAGCCGCTTGGCGAGCGCGCGCGCGCGCACCACCCCACCCACATCGGGCGAAACAACCATCAAGCCTTCGCCGCCATACCGTGTCTGGATATCGGCAGCCATGACCGGAGCGGCAAACAGATTGTCGGTCGGGATATCGAAGAAACCCTGGATCTGTCCGGCGTGCAGATCAACCGCCAGCACGCGGTCAGCACCCGCAGTGGTAATCAGGTTGGCAACCAGCTTGGCCGAAATCGGTGTGCGCGGGCCTGGTTTGCGATCCTGCCGGGCATAACCGAAATAGGGCACCACAGCGGTGATCCGCTTGGCCGAGGCGCGGCGCAACGCATCGATGCAAATGAGCAGTTCCATAAGATTGTCATTGGCCGGAAATCCGGTCGACTGGACAATGAACACATCTTCACCGCGCACGTTTTCGTGGATTTCCACGAAGACTTCTTCATCGGCGAAGCGCCTTACAGAAGCCTCGGTCAGCGGCAGTTCAAGATAGGCCGCGACGGCCTTTGCAAGCGGCAAATTGCCATTGCCCGACATGATCTTCATGGGTTGCCTGCTTTCGTCCCTGGATGACCGTATCCTGATCCGCCCTGTTGCCGGGCGCTGCGGCCATAGCCTGCATCGCGTTCGGGCGAATCAAGCGGTGGCTGCTTGCGGGCCGCCTTAACCCATGATGACAGCTTTGCAACACAAGGGGGATAACCGAGCGGTGGACAGCGCTTGATGCGCACCGCATTTGCCGCGTAGGACGGGTACCATGACCGACCGATTGATCATCACGCTTGCCCAGCTCAACCAGCGGGTCGGCGATCTTGCCGCCAACGCAGCAGCCATCCGCCGGGTGCGGGCAGAAGCGCGTGACAGCGATCTGATTGTCTTTCCCGAAATGCAGCTGATCGGTTATCCACCCGAAGACCTTATCCAAAAGCCGGCGCTGATCGCACGTGCCGCTCAGGAACTCGAACACCTGGCGCACGATACCGCCGATGGTGGCCCGGCGCTGCTGGTGGGCAGTGTATTTGTGCGCGATGGCGCTTTGCACAACGGCGTGGCGCTGCTCGAAGGCGGGCGGATCGCGGCGGTGCGGTTCAAATACGAATTGCCCAATTACGGTACTTTCGATGAAAAGCGCTATTTCCTGCCCGGCCCCTTGCCCGAACCCGTGCTGTTCAAAGGCGTGATGCTGGGCCTGCCGATCTGCGAAGATATCTGGCACCCCGATGTTTGCCGCCATCTGGCCGGGCTGGGCGCGGAAATCTTTCTGTGTGTCAACGGCAGCCCCTATGAAATCGACAAGGATGTGCTGCGGATCGACGGCGTGGCCAAACGCCGCGCGATCGATACCGGTATTCCGCTGGCTTATCTGAACCGCGTCGGAGGCCAGGACGAAGTGGTGTTCGATGGCGCCAGCTTTGTCGTCGGGCCCGAAGGCGCCGTGTGGATTCAGGCCCCCGATTGGGAAGAGGCCATCATCCGCACCGAATGGAACCGGGTGCAAGTGGGCAGCAGCCATCGCTGGCGCTGCGCGCCGGGCGAGGTCCACGAATTGGCCGAACACCCCGAAGATATCTATTGTGCCATGGTTGTGGCGCTGCGCGATTATGTTGAGAAGAACCGGTTCCCCGGCGTCGTCCTGGGCCTGTCGGGTGGCATTGATTCCGCCATCACTGCGGCAATCGCGGTCGATGCGTTGGGCGCAGACCGGGTGTGGTGCGTGATGCTGCCCAGCCGTTATACCAGCATGGAAAGTCTGGAAGACGCAGCAGGCTGTGCTGCCCTGTTGGGAACCCGGCTCGATACGATCCCGATCGAACCTGCCGTTGCCGGTTTTACCGCGATGCTCACTGCGACTTTCGCCGACCGGGCAGCCGATATCACCGAGGAAAATCTGCAATCGCGCATTCGCGGCACCACTTTGATGGCACTGTCGAACAAGTTTGGCCCGATGCTGATCACAACCGGCAACAAAAGCGAGATGAGCGTCGGCTATGCCACGATTTATGGTGACATGAACGGTGGCTATAACCCGCTGAAAGACGCCTACAAAACCACAGTCTTTGCCATTTCCGCGTGGCGCAACACCAAACGCCCCAAAATCGGGCTGGGCCCCGATGGCGCGGTCATGCCAGAACGGATCATCACCAAGCCGCCCAGCGCCGAACTGCGCCCGGATCAGAAGGATTCAGATTCGCTGCCCGATTACGCCGAGCTCGATGCCATTTTGAACGCGCTTATCGAACAGGAACGCAGCGTCGACCAGATCGTGACCGAAGGCTACGACCGCGCAAGTGTGGAACGAATCGAACGGCTGCTGCATCTCGCTGAATACAAGCGCCGCCAGGCCCCGCCGGGGGTAAAACTCGGCAGCCGCAATTTCGGCCGCGACCGGCGCTATCCGATCACCCACGGCTTCCGCACCGCCTGACCAAACGGGAAACCTGCCCATGCACCGCATCCGATCGACCGTTTTCGCGCTGGGCCTGCTGTGCGGCGCGATGCCTTTGCCCGTCGTGGCCGCTCCTGTTGCCCAAACCGAGGCCAACGCCGATGCACAATTGACCGTGTTCCTCGATGCCGAATTCGCCACCGAGCTGACCATGCGGCCGCAATTGGCGACCCGGCTGGGCCTGAAAACCGGCGAAGACCGCTGGGACGATATCAGCGATGCCGGCCAGTTGCACCGGCTCGAATGGCGCCGTGCCAGTGTCGCAAGGATGAAGGCCGCGTTTGACCCGGCCAAACTGTCACAAAATGCACGAACCAATTTTGCCATCTGGGCGCTCGAGCTCGACCGCGCCGAACTGCAATACACATTCCGCAGGTATCAGCCGCCGTTCTATTCGTTCCTCTATTCCGCGCACAGCGCGCTGCCCGATTTCCTGATCAACACCCACCGGGTCGGCGATCTGGCGGACATGCAGGGCTATATTGCCCGCCTGCGCGCCATGCCGGCGGTGCTCGACACCGCGATCGCGCAAACCCGCCTGTCAGCAGACCAGGGCATCATCGCCCCCCGGTTCGAAGTTGAACGCGTGATCGAGGGATCACGCCGGATCGTGACCGGCGCGCCGTTTGACGCAGACACAGATTCGCCACTTTGGGCCGATGCCAAAGCCAAGATCGCGCATCTGCAGGACAGCAAGATCATCGACGCAGCAACCGCCGAGAGCTTGCGCAGCGATGCCCGCACCGCAATCGCCGGCTTGGCAGAACCCTATGGCCGGGTGATTGCGTGGGGCCAGCAGCAATTGCCCACCGCGCGCGCTGGCGTGGTCGGCGCGGGATCGCTGCCCGGCGGGGCGGCATGGTATGCGGCGGCGCTGAAGCTCAACACTACCACCGATCTTGATGCGGCCACGATCCACGCCACCGGCCTTGCCGAAGTGACACGTTTGCTGGACGAGGAAAATGCGCTGGCGCGCACGGCCGGGTTTGCCGACGAAACCGCGATGCACGCGCAGATGGCCAAAGTCGATCCGGCCGTACCGTGGACCGAAGCCCGCCGCGCTGCGCGATTGGCGCGGGCCAATGCCATCATCAATGCCAACCGCGCCAAGCTGGCTGACTGGTTCGGCAATCTGCCCGCCTTTGGCACCGAAGTCGTGCGCGAACCGGCGTTCAGCGAAGTGGCCGGTGGCGCCGCCCATGCCAGCTTCGCCAGCCCCGACGGCAAACGCCCGGGACGGGTATTTCTGCACTTGCTGGGCACCACCGACAGCGAAGATGCGCTGGCCGATCTGATGTGCCACGAAGGCATTCCGGGCCACCTGCTCCAAGGTGATATTCAGGTCCGTCAGACCGGCACACCCTTGTTCCGTAAAGGCTATGGCTATGTCGCGTTCAGCGAAGGCTGGGCGCTTTATGCCGAAAAACTGTGCCACGAAATGGGCGTATACCCCGACGCTGCGTCCGAACTGCGCCGGCTGGATGGCGAATTGTTCCGCGCGGCGCGGCTGGTGGTCGATACCGGGCTGCACGCGCAAGGCTGGTCGGAAGACAAGGCCATCGCCTATATGATCACGGTCGGCCACGAACCCGCCGACAGCGCACAATCCGAAGTGCGCCGTTACTTGACACTGCCCGGCCAGGCGACCGGCTATAAAATCGGCATGATCCGCATCATGGCGTTGCGGCAAAAGGCCAAGGACGCG
This sequence comes from uncultured Sphingomonadales bacterium, assembly GCA_903868655.1. GTDB lineage: Bacteria > Pseudomonadota > Alphaproteobacteria > Sphingomonadales > Sphingomonadaceae > Novosphingobium. The sequence continues at coordinate 820 of CAIPWG010000062.1, read as the reverse complement.
CTGGGTGACAAATTCGACATTCGTGGGTTCAACGATCTGGTCGTTGGCAGCGGGTCGGTCCCGCTGGCCGTGCTCGACCAGCAGGTTGCCGACTGGATCGCCGCGAAGCGCTAAGCAGAACCGCCCGAATAACGCTCAATCCTCCGGATCGGCGACCTTGAACGGATCGGTCGGAACCGGCTGGGTGGGCAACGGCGGACGCGGAAGTTCCTTGTCGCTGGTCGCGGCCTGCCACAGCACACCAGCCCACACGACCGAAATCTGGCGCATGTCGTGGGCGCGCATGTGGTCCAGCGTGTCGAGAGTGGAATGGTGTACGCGGGTCTCGTAATCAAGCGGGTCCTGAATGAACTGATATCCATTCAGGCCCAGCGCCTGATAACTTTCGTGATCAGTGCCATGGGTCTTGCTGGCGACCAGCGCGCCCGCGCCAAGTGACTTGAACGGGGCAAGCCAGGCGCCCAGCAAGGGTTCGACCGCGACATTGCCCTCGGTATAGATTCCGCGCAATTTGCCTGAGCCATTGTCAACATTGAAATAGGCCTTCAACGTGGCGTATTCAGGTTTCGGAGTTATCGGAAAAGCCTTGTCCCATGCCAGATAAGCCTCGATCCCGGTCAGCGCCGGATCGACCGCGCGCGTCGCGAAATGCTGGCTGACATACGCCGTGCTGCCCAACAGGCCCTGTTCTTCCCCGCTCCACAGCGCAAAACGGATGGTACGGCGCGGCTTGATCCCCAGCTTCTGGATCAGGCGTGCCGCCTCGATCAGCGCGACCGAACCGGCGCCATTGTCACTCGCACCGTCCCCGGCGATCCAG
>CAIPWG010000061.1 GCA_903868655.1 uncultured Sphingomonadales bacterium | reverse complement strand
GCCTGCATACTTGCATCTGCTCTGGTCGCGCCAACAGTCGTCAAGGCTTTCGTCAGCCACACCGAATCATCTGCGGTGCCTCTGGCTGCGCGTGGTTCGGTAGGTTCCTTTACCCCGGCGTCGATCGATCCGCGACTGGCTGGTCAGAGATCGCTACGGGCGCTCTGGCATGGGCATTTGTTCCGTTTCACGCCGGCCGGGCTCGACACCCGCCATGATCGTTCGGTCACGGTGGCTGTACGCGTGGCCGATCTTCGCGGTCGCCTGATCGCCTCGCGGTCACCCAAGGCTGATTCCGGGGCAGGTTTGGCTGCTGTGCGGATTACGCCGGTTGCCTACAACCTCGGTCTGGCGCGCGGGTATCAAAGCTTTGCGTTGCCGACACCAACCGCGGTGCATGATCTGACGCGCGACAGCAGTGATCTGCGTTTGTTTTCGCTTTCTTCGACAGCGGTCGCTCCCGCTACTGCCTCAGTTTCGCCGCGGCTTTCGGCGGACATTACAGCCGATGAACGCGTCGCGCCGGGCCGCACCCCGCGCACACTGGGCACCCAGGGCGACTATCAGGTCAAAATGGGGGGCAGTTATCGTCTGATCGGCAATGTCGATGTCACTGCAGGTCTGCGTTATGCCTCGGATCGTGAGCGCTTGCGCGCCTTGACCGACCATCGTCAGGACAGCCAGGCGATTTATGTGGGCACCCAGATCCGGTTCTGATTTTGCCGTTACTGGTTTCTTTTCCATATGACGCTCGATTTTTGATGCACTTGGCGCGCGATCGCGGCTTGGCGCCATTACACACTGGCATCGGGGGCTAAAGGGGCGAACTTGGCGCAGGTGGCGATTGAAACGGTGGGACACGCGGCCTTGGCGGAGCAATCAATGTCGCGCTGACTGCACAGGGTCGTACTGCTGTCGCCAACTATTCGACTATGGTCGCCGCCGTGCCGCAGCCCGTGTTGGAAAAGTTGTCGCCAAGATCGCGGTAGGCCGGTTCGGACATACCGCGGAAATCGCGCGCGGTGCCGCTTCCTGGCGTCAGATGAAACAGGCTTTAAGACCGGTTCGCCCCTGTCAATCAACGGCGGATAGCATACGTATTGAGTTGGATTGCGACCCAGACGCCGAAAGCTGCCCGATCAATGCCAAGCTCGCCCATATTCCATCCACCAGTCAAACGGTCGGTCGAAATCGCCGGTCACAAAACGTCGATCAGTCTCGAACCGCTGTTCTGGGACTGGCTGCGCCGTGTTGCCGCCGAACATGGCGTGCCGGTCAACGCGCTCGTTGCCCGAATCGATGCCGAACGGATTGTGTCAGACACCCCGCCGGGGCTCGCTGGTGCGATCCGCTTGTGGTTGGCCGCGCAGGTGTTGCACGCGCAGGATTAATCCCCGCCGATGCGCTCGACGTCGCCGCCCAGCAGGACCAGTTTTTCTTCCAGCCGCTCATAACCGCGATCAAGGTGATACACGCGGTGGACTCGGGTTTCACCTTCGGCAGCAAGCCCGGCTATGATCAGGCTCATCGAAGCGCGCAAGTCGGTGGCCATGACATCGGCGCCTGCAATGCGTTCTACACCGTGCACGATCGCAGTGCGCCCTTTGGCGTCAATGTTGGCACCCATCCGGTTTAATTCCGGCACATGCATATATCGGTTCTCGAAAATCGTTTCGGTCAGCACCGACGATCCCTTGGCCATGCACAGCATCGCCATCAATTGCGCCTGCATGTCGGTGGCGAACCCGGGGAAGGGTGCGGTCGACAACGTGACCGGACGAAGCGGGCCGTTTGCGGCAACAAGCAGGCCGCCGCGGGTCTGTTCGACATGAACGCCCGCTTCGGTCAACGCCTGAATGGTGGCCGCCATGTCTTCGATCCGGGCACCGGCCAGCGTCACATCGCCCCCGGTAATGGCTGCGGCGCAGGCATAAGATCCAGCCTCGATGCGATCGGGCATCACCATATATGTCGCGCCGTGGAGGCGGGGCACGCCGTGGATGACCAGTTGCGATGTGCCAATCCCCTCAATCTGCGCGCCCATGGCCACGAGCAAATTGCACAAGTCGACAATTTCGGGTTCGCGCGCGGCATTGTGCAGTGTGGATGTGCCGGTCGCCAGGACCGCAGCCATCAGGGCGTTTTCGGTCGCACCCACAGAAACCACCGGGAAAGTGTACACGCCGCCGGGCAGGCCGCCGTCAGGCGCGTGTGCGCGGACATAGCCGGCCGCAAGCTCGATTACCGCGCCAAACGCTTCGAGAGCTTTGAGGTGCAAGTCGATCGGCCGGTTGCCAATCGCGCAGCCGCCGGGCAACGAGACCGTCGCCTCGCCAGCGCGGGCGAGCATCGGTCCGAGCACGAGAATCGAAGCGCGCATTTTACGGACCAGATCATAAGGCGCGACGGTCGAGGTCAGACGCGTTGCCTGCAGCGTCATCACGCGGCCAAAATCTTCAGGCCGCGCGCCTGCGATCGACGTCGACACGCCAAACTGGTTCAGCAAGTGCTGAAAACTGTCGATATCTGCCAGGCGCGGCAGATTGCGCAGGGTGAGCGGTTCGTCGGTCAACAGTGCACAAGGCAGCAACGTCAACGCAGCATTTTTGGCGCCTGAAACCGGAACCGTGCCCGAAAGGCGGCGGCCGCCGCGAATAATAATCTTGTCCATCCCGGCGATTTACCGAGATTTGGCGGCGGCGCAACATCGGCGTGGCGGTTCTTTAACGTATGTCTACGCGATCTGTGCGATACCAATGCCGGCAATAGCCTGTACTGACGCCGCGACAGGATAAGAATGGCCCTTAAAACAGGTCTTGTCTCGATTAATGGGCTGCGCATAACAATCGCGAAACATTTTTGAGGTTAAGGTTCGGGATGATTGAAATAACTGGCCGCAAGCCCATTCGTAAAGCCGTGTTCCCCGTGGCGGGGCTTGGCACCCGATTTTTGCCTGCGACCAAGGCCATTCCAAAAGAAATGCTGCCGATCATTGACCGGCCGCTTATTCAATATGCGGTGGACGAAGCGCGCGAAGCCGGCATCGAACAGCTTATCTTTGTAACCGGGCGCGGAAAGGTGTCGATCGTCGAACATTTCGACACCGCTTTCGAACTTGAAGCGACAATGACAGGCCGCGGCAAACAGCTCGACGTGCTCGACGCGACCCGGATTCAACCGGGCAATCTCGTGACGGTGCGGCAACAGGTGCCACTGGGCCTCGGGCATGCGATCTGGTGCGCACGCGCTATTGTCGGCGATGAGCCGTTTGCGATTTTTCTGCCCGACGAACTGATGATCGGTTCACCCGGTTGCATGAAACAGATGGTTGAGGCGTACAACCAAGTCGGCGGCAATCTGATTTCGGTGCTCGAAGTGCCACACAATCAAGTATCGAGCTATGGCGTGATAAAACCGGGTGCGCGCGTAGCAGAGGATCTGACCGAAGTGCTTGGGCTGGTCGAAAAGCCCAAGGAGGATGAAGCGCCATCCAATTTGATCATTTCAGGCCGTTACATCCTTCAGCCCGAAGTGATGCGGACGCTGGAGAATCAGGGCAAAGGCGCGGGTGGTGAAATCCAGCTGACCGATGCCATGGCGCGCATGATCGGCGGACAGCCGTTCCACGCGGTTACGTTTGCGGGTCGGCGTTATGATTGCGGCAGCAAGGCCGGGTTTGTCGAAGCCACGCTTGAATTGGCGCTGGCGCGCGAAGACATGGCCAAGGATGCACGCGCATTGATCCGGCGGTTGGCCGCACAAATCGACTAAAGCAGTTGCGCCTTGGCAGGGCTCAGGCCGCCTTCCACCGCAAGGGAAGGCGCTTGAGCCCGCCGACGAACGTCGATTTCGCGCGCGCGGGTTCACCTGCCAGCTCGATAGTTTCGATGCGATCGAGCAGTACTTCGAACAGAATGCGCATTTCCAGCCGCGCCAGATGCAGCCCGAGGCATTGGTGCGCGCCCGCGCCAAAGGCGACGTGGCGAT
>CAIPWG010000060.1 GCA_903868655.1 uncultured Sphingomonadales bacterium | reverse complement strand
GACGAGCCGACCTCGGCGCTCGATCCCGAACGTGTGCGCGAAGTGCTCGATCTGATGCGCGCCTTGGCGGGGGAAGGGCGCACAATGCTGATCGTGACCCACGAAATGGCGTTTGCCCGCGACGTTTCGAGCCAGGTTGTGCATGTGCGCGACGGTGTGATTGAATCGATGGGGCCCCCCGGGGTGATGTTTGGCGCGGACGCGTCGCCGGTGTTTCGGGCGTTCCTGTCGCACTGAACAGGCCGGTTTTCCCTCACCCCTGCGAGCGCTGTTCCGGCAAACCCGCACGCACCAATTCTGCACCCGCAGCGATGGTATCGTGCATCGGCCGGCCATCGGCATAAGGCGCGATCGTCTGGCGCACATGCGCATGCAGCCGGGCGGTGGCGGGAGCGCGTGCATTCACAGGCACAGCCATGTCGTGCGCTTGAGCGGCGGCGGCCAGTTCGATGCCCAGGATCACCTCAACATTGGCCACTAACGCCAAGGCTTTGAGCGCGGCAGGGGTCTGATGCGACAGGTAATCTTCCTGCAGGCCTGACGTGATCCCGCCATCAAGGCTGGCAGGCATGGCCAGGCGCCGGTTCTCCCCAACCAGCGCGGCTGCACTATATTGTGCGATCATGAACCCGCTCGAAACGCCCGCGACGTCTGCCAGAAACGGTGGCAGATGGCTGACCAGCGGATTTACCAGCCGATCGAGCCTGCGTTCGGAGATCATTCCCAAATGCGCGACGGCCACGGCCAGCGAATCCAGCGCGAGCGCAAGACCCGCCGCAACGGCATGCGCCTGCGAGCCGGCGCGTGGCGCTGCGGGCGTGCCCAGCACGACGGGATTGTCGGTCACCGAAGCCAGTTCGGCATTCACCATTGCGGTCACATGCGTCAGCGCATCGCGAACCGCACCATGGGCGTGTGGTATGGCGCGCAAGGATAGTGGGTCCTGCAACCGCTGGGCTGTGGCCAGATGCGTACTGCCGGCAAGCCAGGCATTCAGGGCGGTGGTGGTTGCCGCGATCCCGTCGGACCGGCGCAAGGCCATGAGTGCGGGATCAAAGGCGGCAGGGTTGCCGCCCAACGCTTCAAAGCTGAGCGCGGCAACAGCATCGGCCGAAGCAACCGCGCGCCACGCCCGGGCAAGCGCCAATGCGCCCAATCCGGTGGCGCAAGGCGCGCCGTTGATCAGGCTCAGACCCTCCTTGGCCTCCAACACCAAAGGGGCAAGGCCGCATCGCGCCAGCGCCTCGGCCCCGGTCATGCGGTCGGTTCCGATTTGTGCATGGCCTTCGCCGATCAGGACGAGCGCGATGTGCGCCATATGGGTCAGGTAACCCACCGACCCGCCTGCAGGCACCTCGGGCACGATACGGTGGTGGAGCAGCGCAAGCAGGCCTTCGACCACATCGACGCGTACGCCCGACACGCCGTGCGCATGGTTGTTGGCCTGTGCCGCGATAATCGCGCGAACCTCGGGCGCGGGCAGAGGCGTGCCGATGCCGCAGGCATGGCTCATGATCAACTGACGGGACAATCGGCGTTGCAGCGCCGGCTCGACCTCGCGATCGACCAGCGCGCCAACTCCGGTGTTGATCCCATAGGCCGGCACGCCCTGCGCCACGATCGCCCGTACCAGTTCATGCGCCTGCGCAATCCGTTCGCGCGCCGTTTCGCCCAGCGTGAGTGGCGCGCCTTGTGCTATGGCATCCAACGCAATGCTGTCGAGCGGATGATCGAGGGTAAGCGGGTGCGCGGTCACTTTGGTGGGCTCCGATCATACGGATGTCATGGACTTAAAAGGGTGGTTTGGGCCGATCAAAAAATCTTGCCAGAACCGTGATAATGTATAGTCATATTAACAATTCCGCTCTGATGGCAAGGTTGTTGTGCAATCGTTCGAAATTGCGCAATGGTAAGGCGGAAAAGCCACGGCGTTGGGACATTGATCCTTCCCGGGCTCAGGGATGAAAATTGCAGGAGTTTTGGTTCATGAGGGGTTCGAACAAGGTTGCACGTGCGGTTGCGGTGTTGCTGACCGGCAGCGCGCTGGTGCCGGTTGCGGCACACGCGCAGTCGACTGGCGCAAGTCCTGCTGCGGCTGATACCACTCCGGCCGCTGCTGCGGGTGAAATCGTCGTGACTGCGCAAAAGCGTTCGGAAAGCATCCAACGCGTTCCCATCAGCATGCAGGCCCTGAGCCCCGCGGTACTCGAGCAGCACCAGGTGGCCTCGTTCGACGACTATGCCAAGCAACTGCCAAGTGTTTCGTTCCAGTCGTTTGGCCCAGGGCAAAGCCAGTTGTTTTTTCGGGGCATTACCTCGGGCGGTGACGGGCTGGCATTTGGTGCGCTACCGACCAGCGGGGTCTATCTGGACGAACTGTCGATCACCACGATTGGCGCGCTGCAAGATATTCACATCTATGACATGCAGCGGGTGGAGGCCTTGTCGGGGCCGCAGGGCACATTGTTTGGCGCCAGTTCGCTGTCGGGCACGTTGCGCCTCATCACCAACAAGCCCAATCTGGCCAAGACCGAAGCCAGCCTTGACGTCACAGTCGACAAATATGGCAAGGGCGATGCGGGCGCCACGGTTGAAGGCATGATCAACTTGCCTCTGGCCAAGGGCGTGGCGGTGCGACTGGTCGGTTTTTACGAACACGATGGCGGTTACATCGACAACACGCCGGGGTCACGTACGTATCCGAACTTGTATCTTGATAGCGCGGGCGCGCTGCAATCCGCCCCGCTGACGGTCAACAACAGCAAGTACGTAAAGAACAATTTCAACGATGTTACCACGTATGGTGGGCGTGCAGCGTTGGCTATCGAGCTGGAAAACGGCTGGAAATTGACCCCGCAGTTGCTTGGGCAATATCAGAAGGCGAACGGCACGTTTTTGTATGACCCGGCGTTGGGCGACTTGCAGGTGCATGACTTCACCCCGGATTACAACATCGACCAGTGGATACAGGCTTCGATGACGATCGAAGGGAAGATCGGCGACTGGGATGTGCTGTATGCAGGCGGGTATCTGAACCGCAACATCAAGAATGCGGCCGATTACAGTTATTACACTGTGGCCTATTCTACTCACCCGGTTAATTCGAACCAATATGCTGGCTATACCCGTTTTACCGATAGCAAAGGTAATCAAATCGACCCGACGCAGCAGTTCAGCGCGTCGCAAAAACTGACAAAGCAGAGCCACGAATTGCGCTTTAACTCACCAGCGTCGAGCGACCTGCGTGTGACAGCCGGACTGTTTTATCAAAAACAAACCAACCACAACGTAAACAATTATGCTGTACCTGGGGTTAGCACTGCAAATCTTAGCCAATATGCCAACGGAGGCTTGGTGATTGGCGATGATCTTTTCCTGACCAACGCCTATATTGCGGATCGCGATTTTGCTGCATATGCGCAAGGCAGCTATAATTTCACGCCAGCTTTCACGGTTACTGCCGGATTGCGTGGATTTGTATATACCAATACGCTGGCCGGGTTTTCGGGTTATCCGTATTATGCACCCTCGGGCTTGTGCACATTTCCGCTTGTCACGATCGATTCCTGCAGTTTTCTCAACAAGCGGTCGCACGGATCTGGCGAAACGCACAAGATCAACGTGACCTACCAGGTCGATAATGACCATATGATCTATGCAACTTATTCAACCGGTTACCGCCCGGGCGGTAACAACCGTGACAATTACAGCAAGACACCACCGCTTGGCACGGTTTACCAGCCGGACAAGCTGAACAATTTTGAAATGGGCTGGAAAACCAGCTGGTTCGATCACAAATTGCGCTGGAACGGCGCGGTGTACTATGAAAAATGGAATGATCTGCAATATGCCGAACAAGCGGCCGGTGCGGGCATCACCAACATTTCCAACGTTGGCGGTGCGCGGGTCTACGGGATTGAAAGCGATGTGCAGTTGCGCCCGGCCAAGGGCGTCACGCTGACCGCTTCAGGCGCATACAACGATGCGAAATTGACATCGGATTTCGGCAACATCGACCCCACGACCGGATTGCCGAAGGGCAATTTTGCGCCAGCCGGTACTCGCTTGCCGGTGCAGCCAAAGTTCAAGATGTCGGCCACTGCTCGCTATGAATTCGCAGCCGGACCGGTCGATGCGTTTGTTCAAGGGTCGATGAACACCCAGACCAATTCCACCAGCCTGCTTGGGGTGGGAGACAATGCGGTGTTTGGCAATTCAGCCGGCTTCACCACCGCCGATTTCTCTGTGGGCGGCAAACAGGGCAATTACACGTTCCAGCTGTTTATACAGAACGCCTTCGACAAACGTGGCTCACTGTCCCACAACGCGCAAATCGGACCGGCGAATTTTGAAAACACTTATCCCGGTGGGGACCCGGCGCACTTTACCCGCACCTACCCGATCAAACCGCAGTATTTCGGTATCAAGGTCGGCACGAAGTTCTAAACGAACGCTGCTTCGTCGCCCGGCTGACAGGTCCGGTGCGATGAGGCACGGCGGACAGGCAAAAAGGGCGGGTCGTTGCCGACCCGCCCCCTGTTTCACACCAGTTACTCGCGATCAGGCGGCTGCGGTTGATCCACCATCGATGACCGACAGCGGCTGTTGCGCACCGATCAGCACTTTCTTGGGCTTCATCGCATCGGGCACTTCACGCACGAGGTCGATGGTCAACAAGCCATCTGCCAGATCGGCATGGGCGACACGCACATAATCGGCCAGTTCGAACCGCCGCTCAAAGCCGCGGTTGGCGATGCCGACATGCAGGAATTGACGCGCATCGGGCTCGATATCGGCCTTGTTGCCTTTAACCACCAGCAGGTTTTGCTGTGCGGTGATATCAAGCTCGTCTGTCTTGAATCCGGCGACGGCAAGCGTGATGCGATACTGGTCTTCGCCGCGCCGTTCGATGTTGAACGGGGGGTAATTATCCCCGGTTTGGGCGCGCGCCTGGCGTTCGAGCAGATCGAACAGCCGGTCGAAACCCACGGTGGTGCGGCGATAGGGGGTAAAATCAAAACGGTTCATGGCATAATCCTCATCATGAGCAATTTGCACCTGACCCGCCGCGAACCCTTGAAAGGCGTCCGAACGGGCCGATCTTATGAACGATGCCCGTTGCGGCGCACCGTTCGTTCCGTCATGTGTGGCGGCGCAAAAGAATTTCAAGAGGACATTATGAGCGAAGCTGACACGCCCGGACCCAAGGTTGAAATCTATACCAAATGGGGTTGCCCCTATTGCTATCGCGCACTGACGATGCTGGAGGGCAAGGGCGTGGCAGTGGTGGAGTACGATATCACGATGGGCGGCCCGAAACGCACCGAAATGCTGGAACGCGCGCCCGGTAGCAGCACTGTGCCACAGATTTTTATTGATGGCCGGCGCATTGGCGGCTGCGACGATCTGATGGCGCTGGATCGTCAGGGCGGGCTTGATCCGCTGCTCGCTCGATAAGGCATCGCCGGGTGACCGATCCCAACACCGCGGTGCGCATTGCCGTACTGCAAATGACCAGCGGCATCGATCCTGCAGCGAATGCTGCGATAATGACCGAGGCTACCGCACAGGCGGCGGGTGAGGGCGCGGCGATGCTGTTTACGCCCGAAATGGCTGGCCTGCTCGATCGCGATCGGGTGCGTGCCCGTGCGCACATTGTGGCAGAGGCGCAAAACCCTGTCCTTGGCGCCTTGCGCAATGCGGCGGCGCGCGCGGGAATCTGGCTGCATATCGGATCTCTGCCGGTGCTGGCCGAAGATGATGCAGAGGGTCGCTTTGCCAACCGGGCCTTTGTCATCAACCCCGCAGGCGAAATCGCCGCGCGTTACGACAAAATCCATATGTTCGACGTTGATCTTGCCACTGGCGAAAGCTGGCGTGAATCCTCCGCCTATCGTCCTGGTGAACAGGTGGTGACAGTCGATTGCGCGGTTGGGCGGTTGGGTTTGGCAATCTGTTACGATGTGCGTTTTCCCGCCTTGTTCGAAGAACTTGGCCGCCGTGGCTGCGATGTCCTAACCATACCTGCGGCCTTCACCGTGCCCACGGGTCAGGCCCATTGGCATCTGATGCAGCGTGCACGTGCTGTGGAAGCGAGCGCCTTCGTGATTGCGCCTGCTCAAACCGGGCATCATGACGATGGGCGCGATACGTATGGCCATTCGCTGGTGGTGGATCCTTGGGGGCACGTGCTGCTCGATATGGGATCTGGTGCTGGGTTGGGCTTTGCCACGCTCGATCGTGCGCGGTTGGCCGACGTACGCCGCCAGTTGCCCAGTCTACAAAATCGGCGCAGCCTTGCCATTCGGCCGGAACTCCCCAAATTGATGTCATGATTGTTTTTGATCTTCTGTGTCAGCAGGGCAGCCACCGTTTCGAAGGGTGGTTCGGTTCCTCCGATGATTTTGCCGACCAACAGGCGCGCGGGCTGGTAACCTGCCCCTTTTGCGAGAGCGCCGACGTGATACGCGCGGTCAGCGCCCCGAATCTGGGCCGCAAGAGTAACCAGATGACTGTAACGCAGGGTCCCGTCACAGCCACGGCGTCAGCACCGGCACCGGCACCGGCGCCGACACAACTGGCCAATGCTCCCCTGCCGCCTGAAGCGCTAGCCATGCTGAAAACCATCGCTAAATTGCAGGCCGAGGCGCTGAAAAGTTCGACATGGGTGGGGGATCGTTTCGCTGACAAGGCGCGTGCGATCCATTATGGCGAGCAAGACGCAATCCCGATCCACGGGCAGGCCACGCCAGAGGAAGCAAGCGCCTTGATCGAAGAGGGTGTCGAAATTGCCCCGATCCTGTTTCCTGTGTCACCCCCCGGCAAAGCCAATTGACCCCTCCGACAGTGTTGCGCCCTGCGTCTGGCCCCTTTATGGTTACGCCGTGGCGCCCGTAGCTCAGCAGGATAGAGCACCAGATTCCTAATCTGGGGGCCATGGGTTCGAATCCCGTCGGGCGCACCACATTTTCAATTACTTAGCGATCAATTCCGATAGTCCTGTGTTAAAAAGGTAT
>CAIPWG010000059.1 GCA_903868655.1 uncultured Sphingomonadales bacterium | reverse complement strand
GACCAGCCAGATGTACCCCGGTTGCGGCAACCCATTCGCCGGGGCTGCGCACATGCGAACTGGCAGTGTGCAGCCGCAGCCACACCGGCTCCACCGCGTGCGCCTCATCCTCGTTGCGCACCAATGTCCAGCGCATGTCGTCAAGCACAGCACCCGGCAGAAGACGCAAGGGCACACGCCCCTGCACTGCCAGTCGCAGCAGCGCAGCCTGCGGGTTCCATTCGGTCGGCAGATCGCCCAGCCCGGCCACCACCCGGCCCGGCAACCGCATCGCCCCCGCAAAGGCGTGGTTGATATCAATCCGTTCAAATCCCGCAGCCATCCCGGCCTCGACCGGCAAGGCCAGCACGCCAAGGCCCGCCTCCAGTTGAGGCAAGGCTACTTCGGGCTGCATCAACAAGCCATCGCCGAGCACAAACAGTTCGTCTTCGGCAGTCACCAGCGGCAACAAGGCATGCGCCGAGGTGATGACATGAAACCGCGCGCCTGCGCCTTCGGCAGCATGTTGCAACGCGATCACTTCGCCTGTCAGCGCCTCGGTCACCACGACAATGCGGGTACACCCCAGCGCCAGCGCCAGTCCCAGCTGATGTCGGGCCAGAGATCGCCCCCCGATCGTCAGATAGCCGCGCAAGCCTTGCAGCTCACCCGACATGACTTCGGCTATTGATAGCAACCCGACCCGCAAAGACCCCAATCTCCTGAAACATGGCAGGGCGCGTGTCAGACGTTGCCCGATTGGCGCCAAAGGCCCGCACTATGCGTACGCGCCCGCTCCACAGATGCCAAGCCGCCCGTAGGCCACCACCAAACCCTTGGTTAACACACCCCTGATCAATACCACGCGGTGTACCGCAAACGCACCAAAGGTAAAGTCAGGCCAAGGGGTCGATTTCGTTGAGCAACGCGCGGATTTTGCGCAAAACCACCGGATCGCCTGGCACTCCCGCGATCGCCGCATCAGCCAGCACGATAAGGGCTTCACCGTGAAATGTTGCGGCCAGGCTTTTTAACCGTTCGCTGGCAATCACCCAATTGGCATCACACCGCGCGCGCTGCATCAGATCGAGCGCACCCAGCGCGCTATCGAGAAAGGCGCGTCGCAATTCGCGCAACAATTCCGGATCATCGCCAAGCGCGGAGACCAGATGTGCGTCGATAGTTTCACCGAAATAGGCCATGCAACATCATCGCATGCCGCCAGTTAAGGCGGGGTTACACACCGTACAGAAACCGTGTTAAGGATCACACATGAACGGGGGAACACGCATCATCGCGCTCGACGGCGGGCCAGTGGACAACACGCGGGCTGATGCTGTCGAACATGCGTCGCACGCCGGGATGTATGATTCTGATCCGGGTAACGACGATAACGGGCTGCCCCCGCTTGAGCCCCAAGGCCGACTACGCTGGATTATTCCGGGGATCGCCACTCTGCTGATTGTCGGTTGGACTGTATTGCTGGGATGGGCACGCCTGCCGCTGGTACAGGCAGGATTGACAGCCGACGCGGCGATCAATCTTGTAACCGTCTGGGCACTGCCGGTGATGCTGGTGCTGATGGGATTGCTGCTGGCCCGAACCACGCTGCGCGATGCCAGCCGTCACGCCATGGTGATCCGCGCGCTGTCACAGGAGAGCAGCCTGCTCGACTCACGCCTGCGCGCAATGAACACCGAATTATCCCTGGCGCGCGATTTTATCGCTGCGCAAAGCCGCGATCTGGAATCGTTGGGCCGGATTGCGGTGGATCGTCTTTCGGGCTCAGCCGAACAGTTGAAAGACCTCATTGCCGGCCAAGGCAAAGACATGGATCATATCGGTCTGGTTTCAGCAAAGGCCCTTGAAAACATTTCCACGCTTCGCACGCACCTGCCGGTGATCAGCAATTCGGCCAAAGATGCCGCCAATGCCATTGCACTGGCCGGGCGCACCGCCGACACCCAGCTTGAAGAATTGATTGCCGGGTTCAATCGCCTGAACGAATTCGGCACGGCCAGCGGCCGCAAAGTTGATGAAGTGCGTGCCAGCGTCGATGCTGCGCTCGACGCTTTCACCTCCGCCACCGAACGCATCGCGCAAGCGGGCGACATCCGTCTGCGCGCAGTAAAAGATGCACTCGACGCCCAGCGCGCCCAGATTGATCGCGAAGAAGTTGCGGCACTCGCCGCGATCCGTGCCCGCGCCGAGGCATTGGCCAGCGAACTGGCCGCGCAGCGCGAAGTAATGGCCCATGCCGAAGAAGACAGCCTGGCCGCGTTGGCCGGACGCATTGCCGCGCTCGATGGCGACGTACGCAACGTTGCCGCAGCATTGGCCCGTGCAATTGAAGAAGTCGGGCGCGACCATGATCAGTTGATTACGGATTAACGCGATCGCCTGCGTCGTTTTGAAGAAAGTGCCGGTTCGCTTGGCCGTGCGCTGGTCGATGAAGCCGGATCTGTCGACGATGCGCTGGCCGCACGGCGCCACGCGCTGGAAGCCGCGCTGACCGCGACGGCCGCAGGTTTTGCCGCAAGGCTCGAAACGCTCGACGCGGCGATTGGCCAACGGCGTGCCGCGATGGCGGCAGCAGCTGCCGATGCAGCCGATGCCATCGACACCCGGCTGGTTGAAATCGACCAGAACATTGACGCACGTCGCCAACAACAGGCCGACGCATTGAATATGCTGATGGCGACGTGTGACACGCTGACCCAGCGCGTCGCAACATTTGCCACGACCATCGACGCCAGTGTTGCCACCGGTGCGCAAGCCACCAGCGCGGTCGATGCCGCGCTGATCACGCTCACCAACCGGCTGGAATCAACGCGCGCAGCGCTGGGCGGCACCGATGACCACATTGTCGAGCTGACCGATGCGGCAGTGCGCCTGCTCGAACTGGTTGAAGCAGCGCGCGACCATACCCGTACCCAGTTGCCCGAAGCTTTGCGCAGTGCGGTTGCCGGGATGGACGGCGTGGAACATCGCGTGGTGGCCATACGCGACGGATTGCGCGAAGCGGGGAACGCCGGAATGGCTTTGACCGGCGCGATCGATGCCGCCGACACGCGGCTGAGCACTGTCCGCCACGAAATTTCCGCGATCAATGCATCAATCGAGACACGCACCAGCGAACAGGACAGGCACCTGTCGGGATTGCGCGACATGCTGCGCGCAGCGCAAGCTGAAAGCGACAAGTTGGCGGGATCCATCGAGCGGCGTCTGGCGGGCGCAATTGCAGAGCTGGAAAGCGCCGCGCACAAGGCCGGCGCCGATCTCAGCACGATCACTGCCACAGAAATCAGCACGATGGCGGCGCGGTTTGGCGAAGAGACGAGCACGGCACTGGCGCGCGTGGTGCAAGGCCGTGGCGCACAACTGATCGCTCGGCTGGAAGAAGCAATGGACAGCGCATCGAGTTCGGCACGCGAAACCGCGTTGCAGATGCGCGACCAGCTCGCGCGGATCGACGAACTGGCGGGCAATCTGGAAAGCCGGGTAAACCACATCCGCGAGCGCGCCGAAGAACAAGTCGACAGCGATTTCGCGCGTCGCACTGCGCTGATCACCGAAAGCCTGAATTCTACGTCGATCGATATCAGCCGTATCCTTTCAGCCGAAGTGTCGGAAACCGCGTGGGCTTCATATCTGCGTGGCGAACGTGGTATTTTTACCCGCCGCGCGGTCTCGCTGCTCGATGCCGCCGACGTTCGCGCGGTGCAGCAGCATTACGAAAACGACGAGGAATTCCGAAGCCACGTCAACCGCTACATCCATGATTTCGAGGGGATGTTGCGCCAATTGCTGTCCACCCGCGATGGCAACGCTTTGGGCGTTACGCTGTTGTCATCCGACATGGGCAAGCTCTATGTCGCGCTGGCGCAGGGGATCGAGCGTCTGCGGGCTTGAGTTCTCAATGAAAATCGCGTGACTTGGGGATTACCCGGGCATTGCGCGGATGCGTGCGGGTAGGCGCTGGCAGCGGCCGCCCGACATGGTCAGCCCTCGCCAGCGGTGGATCGAACGCCTGATCCGACAACCGCGCCAGATCATCGCTGGCGTCGGTCATATGTGCGGCGATCACGTGGATCACTTCATCATCGTATTCAACCCGGCCGCGCACTTCCATCAGCCGTGCACCCATCACCACTTTGCGCTGTTTTTCCTTCAGATCGGGCCAGATCACCAGATTGATCACCCCGGTTTC
>CAIPWG010000058.1 GCA_903868655.1 uncultured Sphingomonadales bacterium | reverse complement strand
TGCCTGCGCAAATGGCCGCACAGCTCACGCAAGGTGCCGCCGCGCAAGTCTGGCCCGCCGAAGCCACTGCGGCAGTGCCCGCCCGTGTCTGGCGCATTGCAGGCAGCGCCGACGCGCATACCGGGCTGGTCGCGGTCAAAGTTCGGCTTGATACGCCACTTGCGCTTGCCAGTGGCAGCCCGGCGTCGGTCCAATTTGGCGTTACGCATAAGCGCAGCGCGCAACAACGCATACCTGCCGAAGCGTTGATCGACGCCACGACCCATGGCGCCACCGTGTGGCTGATCGACCGGAGCGGGCACGCCCGGCGTCATGAGGTCGCGTTTTTCGGTTTCGACGACCGCGATGCGCTGGTCGGCGGTTTGCCCGACGGCGCGCAGGTGATCACCGCGGGCGCCGGATTTGTTGGCGAAGGCCAGGCCGTTGCGGTGATCGGCGCATGAGCCGGATCATCGCATTTGCAGTGCACCGCTGGCAGTTTTCGCTGCTCGCGACGGTGCTGGTAACCGCGCTCGGCGTGCTGACATTCCTCTCACTGCCCCAGACCGAAGACCCGCAACTCAATTTTCCGCTGTATATCGTGACTGCCGTGCTGCCGGGCGCCAATCCGCGCGATATCGAACAGCAAGTGGCAAAGCCGCTCGAAGATGCGCTCGCCGGGCTTGATGGCATGCGCGAAATCAGCTCGACCAGCAGCGATGGCGTCGTGGTGATCCGCAGCGAATATATCTGGGGCACCGATACCGACCGCAAATATGATGAAGTCGTGCGTGAAGTGAACGGGTTGCGCGCAAAACTTCCCGCCGGGATTACCCGGCTCGAAATAGAGCGTGCGCGTCCCAACAATGTGCCGATTGTCCAGATCGCGCTGATCAGCGACGTGCTGCCGATGCGGGTGCTCGACAAATCGGCGCGCGATTTGCGCGACCGTTTTGCACGCATCCCCGGTATCCGCATCGCCGAAGTACACGGGGTGCCGCAGAACGAGCTGGCCGTATCGCTCGATACCGCGCGTTTGGCGGCGCTGGGCCTTGCACCAGGAGCGGTGGTCGACGCCTTGCGTGCGGCTGGCGTTGATACCCCGATCGGCTCGGTCAACGCGGGTGATCGTCGGTTCAATGTGCGTTACGCTGGCGACTTTCCCGACGCGGCGTCGGTGGCAGCGGTGCCACTGCCCGCGCCAGGTGGAAAGATGTTGACCGTGGGCGACGTTGCCCAGGTCCACTGGTCAAATGCCGAACCAAGCCATGTCGTGCGCTACAACGGCCATCGCGCGGTGCTGGTTACGGCATCGCAAGGCGATCGGCAGGATGTCGGCGTGCTGGCCGCGCGGATCAAAGACGCGACCACAGCGTTTGCGCGTACCCTGCCCGGCAGCGTGCGGATGGAGACCGGTTTTGAACAAAGCACGAATGTGCAGCGCCGAATGCACCAGTTGGCGCGCGATTTCCTGCTGGCTTTCGTCATTGTCGGCGTGACTCTGCTGCCGCTTGGCTGGCGCGCGGCCGGTGTGGTGATGATCGCCATTCCGGTGTCGCTGCTGATCGGCGTGCTGGTCTTGGCGATCGGGGGGTACAATCTCAACCAATTGTCGGTTGCAGGGTTTGTCCTGTCGCTCGGTCTGTTGGTCGACGACGCAATCGTCGTGATTGAAAACGTATCGCGCTGGCTGCGCGCCGGGGCAAGCCGTACCCATGCCGCGATTGCTGGCACCGGGCAGATTGCGCTGGCCGTACTGGGTTGCACCGCGTGCCTGATGTTTGCATTCCTGCCGCTGATCGCACTGCCCGAAGGCTCGGGCGAATTCATCCGCTCCTTGCCGGTCGCAGTGCTTGGCACAGTTGGCGGCTCGCTGATTGTCGCGATGACGCTGATCCCGTTTATTGCCAGCCGCATCTTGCCGCGCGATGCCGACCCGGAGGGCAATCGCCTGCTGCGCGCGCTGCATGGCGGCATTGAACGTGTCTACAGTCCGGTGCTGCACCGCGCACTCGATCGGCCGTGGCGCGCGTTGGGGGTGATCGCACTGGTCACATTGCTGGCCGCGCCACTGACCATGGCGATTGGCAGCAGCCTGTTTCCACCTGCCGACTTGCCGCAATTCGTCGTGCGGGTTGAAATGCCGCGCGGCACAGCGCTGGTCGCGACCGATCGCGTGGTGCACACCGTGGCGGCGCGGCTGGCACGCGAACCGTCGATTGCCTGGGCTGTGGAAAACGCGGGTCGTGGCAATCCCCAAGTCTATTACAACAACCCAACGTCTGCCGAAGACCCGGCCCGGGGCGAAGTCGCGGCCGCATTCCGGCGATGGGATGCGCAATCCTCGCCCGTTGTCCTGGCCGCATTGCGCGCCGATTTTGCGCGCATTCCCGGCGCGCGGGTCAATGTGATCGAATTTGTGCAAGGGCCACAGATTTTGGCGCCGATCGCGTTGCGCATTGTCGGCCCTGATATCGCGATGTTGGCGCGGCTGGCCGATGCCGGCGAAAATGCGCTGCGCGCCATGCCCGGCTTGCGCGATATCACCAATCCCTTGCGGGCGCGGCGCACCGATTTGCAATTGGCGGTCGATGAGGATCGCGCGCGCGCCATGGGCATCGCGCCCGGGGCTTTGCGCCAGGCCGTACAGTTGGCAATTGGCGGGGCGACGCCAGCCATCGTGCGCGACAACGATGGTGATCAGTATCCGGTGACGGTGCGCCTGCCGATGGCAGGCCGACATGAAATCGCGGCACTCGATCGCATCTTTGTGCCCACACTGTCGGGCGGCAGCGTGCCGCTGGCGGCCGTGGCCCGCACCACGCTCGACAGCGGCCCCGGCGCGATCGAGCGCCACCAGCGCGAACGCGCGGTTACGTTGACCGCTTATGGCGCGAAGGGCGTGCTGGTGTCGCGCGCCACGCGCGATGCGGTAGACCGGTTCAATGCGGCGGTGCCGCTGCCGCCAGGATATCATCTCGAAATCGCGGGCGAGGCCGAGAGTTCGGCGCGCAGCTTTGGCGGCCTGCTGCCCGCCATCGTGGTTGCCTCGGTCGGCATTCTGGCCGTGCTGGTGCTGGAATTCGGCAGTTTCCGCAATGTCCTCGCGGTCGCAACCGTGATCCCGTTGGGCTTTTTCGGAGCCGTGCTGGCGCTCTGGCTGACGGGCAACAGCCTGTCGTTTACCGCGGCCGTGGGCATGATCGCGCTGGTCGGGATCGAGATCAAGAATTCAATCCTGCTGGTCGATTTCACCGAACAATTGCGGGCCGATGGCATGGATGTGCGCAGCGCCGTCGAACGTGCGGGCGAAACCCGGTTTCTGCCGGTGCTGCTGACCTCGATCACCGCGATCGGCGGACTGCTGCCGCTCGCGATCGAGGGCAGCGGGCTCTATTCGCCCATGGCCATCACCATGATCGGCGGGTTGATCAGTTCCACATTGCTGGCGCGTATCGCCACCCCGGCGTTGTATTTGCTGTTGGCGGAGAAAGCCACGCCCGCACCTGAAGGAGCCACAGCATGACCCGCCGCATGACCGTCACGCTGGTCGCGCTGTTGCTGAGTGGCTGCGCTGGAGCAGGTCCTTATCACGCGCCAGACTTGCCGATTGCTCCGGCCTGGAGCGCAGCCAACCGCGCAGCACGCGCGCCTGCAACGCCCTGGTGGCACGACTTTGACGATCCGCGGCTCGATCGGCTGATTGCCACAGGCTTGGCCGACAATACCGATATTGCAGGAGCGCTTGACCGGCTCGATCAGGCGCGCGCCACCGCGCGCGAAGCCCATGCCGCGCAACTTCCCGCAGCGCAGACGCAAGACACGCTGGCGCGCCAGCGTCAGTCGACTGACAGCGGCCTTGGCCGGTTGGTGCAATATGTGCCCGGCCTGTCACGGGTGCAAAACCAGGCCGACATCGGTGTATCCGCCAGTTGGGAGGTCGATTTCGCCGGCGGCCTTGCCCAGCAAAGCCGGGCAGCGCAAGACGATGCCGCGGCCGCGCAAGCCGGTCTGTCGGCGACACGTTTGGCGATCGCCGCCGAAATTGCCGAAGCCTATGTGTCGTGGCGCACCGCACGCGCCGATCAGACGCTGTTGCAGCAGCAGCGCGACCTGATTGCGCATGCCGCGCGCATCGCGGTCGCACGTGTGGCCCACGGCGATGGCGCACGCCGCGATGGCGATGAAGCCGCCGCAGCCCTTGCCGCAATCGACGCTGCCTTGCCCGACTATCAGGTAGCGATAACGACCGCACGCAACACAATAGCCATACTGACAGGACGCCCGGCGGGGACGGATCTGCCCGAACTTGCGGGTGTGCCGGAAGCCGCGCCGCTGCCGCTGGCGCGCGAACCTGCCGCAGGCGCACCGGCTGATCTGTTGCGCCTGCGCCCCGATCTGGTGCTGGCCGAAGCCCATCTGCGCGCCAGCCATGCACGGATCGGCGCTGCATTGAGCGAATATTGGCCCAAAGTCAGCCTGTCGGGGCTGTTCGGGTTTTCCAGCAATGATGTGTCGCTGCTCGGCACCAATGGCGCCAACGTGATCACGGGCGCCATCGGATTGCGCTGGCGCCTGTTCGATTTCGGCCGGGTCGATGCCGAAGTGGCGGCTGCCCGCGGCGCCGAACGCGAAGCCTTGGCCGCGTATCGCGGCAGCGTGCTGTCCGCAGGTGGCGATGTGGAAAATGCGTTTGTCGCTTTGGAAGGCGCACGACGTACTCTCGCCGCGCGCCGCTCTGCCGATGCCATCGCGGGCGGCTTGCTTGATCAGGCGCGCGCCAGCCAACGCGCCGGCCAATCGAGCGAAGCCGATCTGGTGGCCGCGCAAACCCGGCGGATTGATTCGCAACGCGCACTGCTGGGCGCGCAGCATGACCTGGCTGGCGCCCTGGTCCGCTGCCACCGCGCACTAGGTGGCTGATAGAGCCCCGATCCGGTCAAAACCGGTGGGCGTGGTATCGGCACCAAAGCGCCTGGCTGAAACAGTAATCCCGCCCCGCAAGTCGTCAGGAAAAACGTGGGTT
>CAIPWG010000057.1 GCA_903868655.1 uncultured Sphingomonadales bacterium | reverse complement strand
GCAGATCTGGGAATACCAGCCGCTAGGGCCCTTCCTGGCCAAGAACTTTGCCACCACGGTTTCGCCCTGGATCTGCCCTGGCTCAGCTGCAATGGCCTGACGGTAGACCAGCGTCAGTTCACCACTGATAAAGCGAATGCGCTCCGCATCGACGCGATGCGCCTGCCAGGGACGGACCAGCCTTGCAGAAATACGCGGATCATCGGCGTCGCCAATGGCCGTATCGTTGCCCAGACCGAATACCGGTTCAAGCCGGACCACGCCCGAAAAGTCGATAGCGGTGAAACGGATACGGCTAGCGATCAAGGCGGCACCATCGAGCGGCACCAAGCGCTGCGCGTTGATTTCAAAGGTCCGGCCATCTGCCGTCCGCCAGCGCGCAGTGCGGTTCAAGATGCCGGTCGATAGATCGAGCTGGCGCGCAAAACTCTCCAGCCGCGCGTGGACCATCTCGACCGCAACATCGTCAATAACGATGCGCAGCGCTACTGGGCTGGGACACAAAACACGGGTTTC
Organism: uncultured Sphingomonadales bacterium; assembly: GCA_903868655.1. GTDB lineage: Bacteria > Pseudomonadota > Alphaproteobacteria > Sphingomonadales > Sphingomonadaceae > Novosphingobium. Next base: position 1,957 of record CAIPWG010000057.1, on the reverse strand, counting down.
TGTGGCTGTGGCGTAACCCGGGAAAGCTTCGTGATAGGTAATCGGTCGCGACACAAACGCGCCAGGCAGGATCAGGTCGGGCGACCGCGCCAGTTCGTCGATCGAGCCTTTGATACCGACCAGACCGTTTGCCAACGCAAACAATGATGCGAACGATTCGGCCAGCGGCTCGGTGGAGCTCGCCTGCTCAATCGACATGGCATGCGAAGGCCGCTGAACGCTTTGCAAACTCGGGTCCTCTCCGGGGCGGCGGCCTGAATGTGGGCGCCCGTTCTGTTCGGACCGTGATTAGGGAAAAAATGTTATCGATGTCAAGTTATCGATAACATTGACAGTTACAAGCTTGGAGTCTCCCAGTCGGAAGTTCTATCTAATTGAATTAGGCTAGGATATTCTCAGTTTTAGCTGCACCGGCATCGTTTCCGATATGGGCTTTGCCCCTTTGGTCAGGGCTAAAATCTTTTGCGCCAACAGTGTGCCGCCCCGATCCCAATCTTGTCGAATCGATGTCACCGGCGGCGTGAACAGAGCCGCGCCAGGCGCATCGTCAAAGCCAATTACAGCAACGTCATGGGGCACAGATCGACCCATTTCCCGCAAAGCTGCGATTACACCCATCGCAATCGCATCGCTGGCGGCGAACACGCCATCAATGCGAGCCCCCTCAGCGATAAGCACTTGCGCCGCCTGGTACCCGCCTTCCTGGGTAAATGCGCTCGGCACCGCACCAACAACGCAGGCGCCTGCATCCACCATGGCTTCGCCAAAACCGCGCAACCGGTCGGCGATTTCGAGGTGCGTGGCATCGCCAACGAAAGCACAAGCCCGCCGTCCCTGGGCCAGCAAATGTTGCGCCGCGATCCGCCCACCCGTCACATTGTCCGATCCGACAGTCACATGGTCTTCATTGCCATCGACCGAGCCCCAGATCACATAGGGCATTCCCGCACGTTGCACGGATTCCACCGCATCCTCGTTCATGCCTTGCCCCAACAGGATCAATCCATCCACGGCAGGGGGCGCAGCCACAAACAACGGCAGTGTGGTCAGCACCATGTTGTAGGCATTGCTGGTTAATTCCTGCATGATCCCACCCAACAGCGACAAGGGATAGGGCTCGCTCATCGACCGATCATGCGACGGGGTCATTTCGATCACCACGCCAATGGTTCGGGTGCTGCGCTGGCGCAAATTGCGTGCTGCGACATTGACGCGAAAGCCATGGACTTCGGCGATTTTGCACACCCGTTCGCGCGTACTGGGCTTGACCAGCGGATTTCCCGACAGCGCGCGCGACACAGTCATTTTTGATACGCCAGCTTCCTTGGCGAGGTCGTCCATCGTAACGCGCGGGGACACAGGTTTGGCACGGCTCATCGGCAAGTTGGTTCCGGTCAAAACATGTTTGAACGGTTAGTAATGCCTTCGACCAAGATTGCCAAATTGCTTAACAGACATTTCCCAGATGGCTCCCTTGAGCAAGCCGATCGAGGGCAAGATTGCCTGCGTAACTAGATTTTCGCGTGCTGGCGCTGATAGCTGCTCCTTGACACTCCAGCCCGGACATAGGTCTAATCGACCTGCGCTGCGGTGACTTAGCCGTCATTATTCAGCAAGGTGTCGAACGGCAGATCTTGCCAATTGCCGACATCTGGCCTCCGTCCGACTCGAACCAACGAGCGACGGAGATTGGGCCGGTCGCTGACTGGCGGCTTTTGGATCGCGAATGTTGGTAAGCGGACCATTCTAAGCTGATTACGAAATGGTCCGCTCCCTTTGCAATCTAGCCATTCGCGGGATCATGTTACCGCGCACAAACCAACCTTGCGTTCATGTCCAGCCAATGCCCGACATGGTTTCAAACGCCACGTGCAGATGCCGCCAAGGAGACAGCACTGCCAATGCGAAGCCGTTCGATCAGCGTGCGTTCAGCTTGGCCAGCGCTGCCTTGTAGGCT
>CAIPWG010000056.1 GCA_903868655.1 uncultured Sphingomonadales bacterium | reverse complement strand
CTTGTCGTTGCCGGTCGGGATCACACGGGTGTAATCGGGGAACGTACCGTCGATCAGCTTGCTGGTCAGCACCACGCCGAATTCACCGCCCAGCGTAAACCGGACTTTGCTCGCCGAAAGATCGATCAGCACATTGGTATCAAGCACGTCTTCGAGCAGTTTGCGCAACTCACCCACGCATTTGCGCGGGATGATCACGTCAGGCATCGCCTCTGCACCTTCCGGCTTGGCCAGAGTATAGCGTGCCAGGCGGTGGCCGTCAGTCGCTGCCGCTTTCAACACGTCGTCGCTGACGTGGAAGAAAATACCATTGAGGTAATAGCGGGTTTCTTCGGTTGAGATCGCAAAACGCGTGCGGTCGATCAATTCGGCCAAAGTGCGCGCAGGAATTTCAAAGCTGGTCGGCAGGTCGCCTTCGACAATCAGCGGGAAATCATCGCGCGGCAAAGTCGGCAGCTGAAACCGGCTGCGACCAGCCTTGACCACCATGCGGTTGTCAACGGTTTCCAAGCTGACTTGCGATCCATCGGGCAATTTGCGCGCAATATCGAACAACAGATGCGCCGAGACCGTGATCGCGCCGGCGGCTTCCACCGAGGCGGCGGGCAAGGATTCAATCACCTGCAAGTCAAGATCGGTAGCCATCAGCTTGACCGTACCGCTGGCCGAAGCGTCGATCAGCACGTTCGACAGGATTGGGATCGTGTTACGCCGTTCAACCACCGATTGCACGTGGGACAGACAGCGCAGCAGCGTCGCGCGTTCGATGGTGGCCTTCATTCTCGTCTCGATCCCTCGGTCATGCCATCCAGGTGTTCAAGCCGGTCACCGGGTAGCCCCGCCTGCGATCCGCTGTCCCACCGAATTCTGTTACCCTTCGCGCGGGATTCGCGCAAAAGCCTGGTACGGTTTCGGACGACATTCCATAACCGAGCCGCCTACCTGCGCAAGCGCGGACCGCTGTCGTCGATGCGAAGCTGTGCATAAATGACCCCAATGCGGTTCTAATCGAGATCGCGCAGTCCATCGAACATGTTTGCCGTTGCCACGATCCACGCCGCGATCAGCGCCCAGGCTTCGGGGGTAACTTTGGCTGGATCCTGCCCGGACTTGCCAAGCGCATCGGCAACCAGCCGCAAATCGCCCTGGGTTACTTTGTCTGCGGGATTGTTGGTATTGCCCGGCCCGATATCAAGTGTCGCGTCGATCAGCGCCGCAGAGATCCCCATTGCCGCCAGCCGTCCGTCGATAGCATCGCGCCCCATCCGTCCCAGTGCATAGCTGAAATAGGCATCGCGTTGTTTGTCGGTCAGGAACTGATCCGCCGCACAGCGATCGGTCACCATGCGCAATTCATCGAGCACCGGCCGCCCCCGACCGGTCTCGCGGCTGACGATAACATCGGCAAGCCGCGCATCCAGCCCGGCGGGCGCCGCCTGCAAAGCGCAAGCCAGTGCCTCGGGCAGGAGCGCCGCTGCGGGTGCGGCCCATGCCAGCGCCGCCAGCATGAACAGGCCCGCCCACCGCATCAGGACATCATCGCCATGCCGCCATTCACATGCAACGTCTGACCGGTGACATAACCCGCCTCACGACTGGCAAGATAGGCCACGGCAGCGCCAATGTCTTCGCCTTCGCCCATCCGTCCCATCGGGATGCGCGTGTTCAGCGCCTCCTTCTGCGCATCGGGCAGGACTTCGGTCATTGCCGTGCGAATAAAGCCGGGCGCCACGCAATTGACCGTGATGCCCCGGCTGGCCAATTCCTGGCCCAGCGATTTCGACATGCCGACCAGGCCAGCCTTCGCCGCGGCGTAATTGGCCTGACCTGGATTGCCAGTCGCGCCCACTACGCTGGTAATCGTGATGATACGACCATGGCGAGCCTTCATCATCGGGCGCGTGGCCGCGCGCATCAGCCGGAACGCGGCTTCCAGATTGACGCGGATGACCTGATCCCAATCGTCGTCTTTCATCCGCATGATCAGATTGTCGCGCGTGATCCCGGCGTTGTTGACCAGAATATCGATTTTGCCCAGCGTGTCGATCGTCGCCGGCACCAATTGTTCAACCGAGTCCGCTTTCGAAAGATCGCACGTGATTTCGACATGATCATGTCCATACGTTGCGTTCAACTCGTCGCGAAACGCGCGCAGCTTGGCAGCGTTGGTGCCCGACAGCGCCAGCCGCGCCCCCTGGCGCGCCAGTGCATGACAAATCGCCGAGCCGATACCGCCCGCAGCCCCGGTAACCAGCGCGGTCTGACCGGTCAGATCGAAAAGACGGTTTTCCATGGTATCACAGGTCCTTCAGAAGAGCTTCGATGTCGGCCATCGTGATCACGCTGGTCACGCCCGCATCGGGAACGCTGCGCGTAATCATCGGGCCCAATACTTTGCCGCCCAGTTCGACAAACCGGTCCACGCCAGCCGTGCCCATCGCCGCAGCGCTTTCCCGCCAGCGCACGCGCCCGGTCACTTGTTCGACCAGCAGCTGCGCGATGGCATTCGGATCAGTCACCGGCGCCGCCGTCACATTGGCATAAAGCGCCACCGACAATGCACTCGGCGGCGTCGCTGCGAAAGCTGCAGCCATTGCATCGGCCGCCGGTTGCATCAGCGGGCAGTGAAACGGGGCAGAGACCGGCAACAACACGCCGCGCTTGATCCCGAAATCCTTGACCAGCGCGATAGCGCGCTCGATCGCGCCTTTGTGTCCCGACAGGACGACCTGGCCGGGGTCGTTGTCGTTGGCCACGGTGCACACTTCGCCTTGCGCGGCCGCTTGTGCCAATTCCGTCGCCTTCGCGATGTCTGCGCCCAGCAATGCCGCCATGGCGCCAACACCCACCGGCACTGCCGCCTGCATCGCCTGCCCGCGCAGTTTCAACAACCGCGCGGTGTCGGCCAGCGAAAACGCACCTGCTGCACACAACGCGGTATATTCGCCCAGACTGTGTCCTGCGACAAAGTCAGCCTTGTCGGCAATCGCGATGCCGCCGTCCTTCTCCAGCACACGCAGCACCGCGATAGCATGCGCCATGATCGCGGGCTGCGCGTTTTCGGTCAGGGTCAATTCGTCTTCGGGGCCTTCGGCCATGATCCGGAACAAGTTCTGACCCAGCGCCTCGTCTACTTCGCCAAACACATCGCGCGCGGCTTCGCTGGCCGCCGCCAGCTCCACGCCCATGCCGACTTTTTGACTGCCCTGCCCCGGAAAAACAAATGCGCGCATCGTGTGTCTCTTTTGGTAACTGTCGCGGCGCGCTTATTGGCCTTGGCCGCGCTCGGCAAGCCCGAACGGCACGATCTTGTTCGCGGCATCATGCCCGATATCGGCCAAACCCAGAAAGGCAATACCGCGCCTGTCGCACCAATCGCGCACCATCGCATGCGGTTCTGCGCCAAAGGCCCGTTCGTTTTCAGGCACATCACTGACCCGGCCGAGCCGGAGTCCAGCTATGCCCATCGGCGCCAGCGCGCCGGTCACATGAAACAACAGCCGGTCGACCGCATAAAGATATTCGGCCACTTCCTCGATCAACACAACGTGTCCGCGCAAATCAGGCATCAGCGGAGTGCCGACCAGCATAGCCAACGTCATCAGATTGAACGCCACTGCCGGCCGCGCATCAATCCCTGGCTCTTCTCCCGACCGATCGCCTGCCAGCCATGCCAGCGTGCGGCATACCGCCGCATCGCCTCCCCCCCGTCGGATATCGGCGGGCATTGGCGCGTGGACTGGCCGGCCAATGCCTGCCCCATACAAAGCCCCCAGCATCGTACCCGCGTCTGAATAACCCAGATAGCATTTGCCGCGCGCCGCCGTTGCAAGCCCATTCAACGCGGCTTCAACGATCCGTACCGCGCCGTAGCCACCACGCGCAAACCACACCGCATCGCAGGCCGGGTCGTTCGCGCAATCAAGAAATCGCCGACACCGTAAGGAGGCTGAGTTCCAAGATCGCTCAAGTAACCGGTGCAATAGCGCGCCGGAATATTCATGCAGCGGCAGAAGGCGACGGCCAG
>CAIPWG010000055.1 GCA_903868655.1 uncultured Sphingomonadales bacterium | reverse complement strand
GCACGGCGACCGCCGCCTGCGCGATCAACTGAACCTGCCGTTTTCGCTGACCGGGGCGCAAACCCGCGCGATTGCCGAAATAGAGGCCGATCTGGCGCAAGGCGCGCCGATGTTGCGGTTGTTGCAAGGCGATGTCGGCTCCGGCAAAACCGCGGTGGCGCTCCAGGCGATGTTGATCGCGGTTGAATCCGGGGCGCAGGCTGCCTTGTTGGCGCCCACCGAAATTCTGGCGCGCCAGCATGCCGAAACTTTGACCCGGATGGTGGCCAGCACCGGTGTGTCGCTGGCGCTGCTGACCGGGCGTGACAAAGGCAAAGCGCGCGAGGCGACGCTTATGGGTCTGCTCGATGGCTCGATCCAGATTTTGGTGGGTACCCACGCGATCTTTCAGGACAGTGTGGCCTATAAAAATCTGGCCTTGGTGGTGATCGACGAACAGCACCGTTTTGGCGTGGGGCAGCGGCTGATGCTGACCCAAAAGGCGAAAGCCACCGCACATTGTCTGGCGATGACCGCTACGCCGATCCCGCGCACGCTGACATTGGCGCAATATGGCGAAATGGATGTGTCGCGGCTCGACGAAATGCCGCCGGGGCGTCAACCGATCGACACGCGCGTGGTATCAACCGAGCGGCTCGATGAGGTCATCGCAGGCGTTGGTCGCCACCTTGCCGCAGGCGGACAGGCCTATTGGGTCTGCCCGATGGTGCGTGAACAGGAAACCGAAGACCTTGCTGCGGCCGAAGCGCGCCACGCTGCGCTGCAACTGCTGTTCGGTGATCGGGTTGAACTGGTTCACGGGCAATTGCGGCCAGAGGCCAAGGACGCGGCGATGGAACGCTTTGCCAGCGGGCAGGCGGGGTTGCTGGTGGCCACGACGGTGATCGAAGTCGGCGTGGATGTGCCCAATGCCACCTTGATGGTGATTGAACAGGCCGAACGTTTTGGCCTGGCGCAATTGCACCAATTGCGTGGCCGGGTCGGGCGCGGCACCGGCAAATCCACCTGCATGCTGTTGCGTGGTGATGCGCTGTCGGAAACCGGGCGCGAACGCCTGGCACTGATGCGCGAAACCCAGGATGGGTTCCGCCTGGCCGAAGAAGACTTGCGCTTGCGCGGTGGCGGCGAATTGCTGGGCACGCGCCAATCGGGCGATACGCCGTTTCGTGTGGCCGATTTCGACCAGATCGCCCGACTCCTGCCCGTGGCCCATGATGACGCGCGGCTGTTGATGGAACGCGATGGTGGATTGGACAGCCCGCGCGGAGAAGCCGCGCGGACGTTACTTTACTTGTTCGAACGCGATTGGGGCGTGCAGTTGTTGCGCGGTGGTTGATTGCGGTTCAGGGCGGGCGACCTGCCTTCGCCACGCAAACTGACACAATCTGCGTGTACCCAAAGCATTGACGTAAAACGGAGAACACACATGAAAATCCTGATGGTGCTGACCAGCCACGATGCGTTGGGCGATACCGGGCACAAGACCGGCTTTTGGTTGGAAGAGTTTGCCGCGCCCTATTACACGTTCCTCGACGCGGGGGCTCAGATCACCGTGGCCTCGCCGTTGGGTGGTCAGCCCCCGCTCGACCCCAAAAGCGCATTGGCCGATTTCCAGACCGATCTGACCCGACGATTTGAGGCAGATGCTGCGGCACAAGCCGTTTTGGCCAACACCGTGAAGCTGGAGGCCGTGGTGCAGGCCGATTTTGATACCGTGTTCTATCCCGGAGGCCATGGCCCGTTGTGGGATCTGGCGAGCAGCGCGAGCTCGATTGCACTGATCGAAAGCTTTGATCGTGCCGGCAAACCGATTGGATTTGTCTGCCATGCACCGGGCGTGCTGAAAGATGTGAAGGCGGCCAACGGCGATCCCATCGTCAAAGGGCGCAGTGTCACAGGCTTCACCAATGGCGAGGAAGCAGCGGTCGGATTGACCGATGTCGTACCCTTCCTGATTGAAGATACATTCGTTGCCCAGGGTGCGGATTATCAGAAGGGTGCCCATTGGGCTCCTTTCGTGGTTGAAGACGGCAATCTGATCACCGGCCAAAATCCCGCCAGCAGCGAAGGCGTTGCGCAAGCTTTGATCGCCATGCTTGCCTGATCATAACGGGCGTGCGGTTGCCTTGGGCCGCACGCCCGTTGCCCGTGGGGGCAGGGGCGCAGCGTAGAGGGGAAGGCTATCGGGCCTTATGGACAGACTTTCAGACAATGCCCGCCTGCTCGGTTATGCGGGCCTTCTGCCTCAAGCTGCGGCGTTCATGGCCGTTCTCAAAGGTGGGCCGGAGGGTTGGACCGCGTTGGCTTTGTCGTTTGGCTATGCCGCGCTGATCTTCAGCTTTCTGGGCGGCATATGGTGGGGGATGGCTTTTGCCATGCCCAAGCCACCGCGCTGGATCTTTGCCATGGCGGTGTTGCCCAGCCTGATTGCGCTGGTGCTGTGGTTCCCATGGATGATCGGCGAAACCTGGCCGGGGCCTGAATTGATCGTGCTGGGCGCGTTGATCGCGGTTTCGCCGCTGGTGGATCGGGCGATTGGCTGTGCACCTCAAGGTTGGATGGCCTTGCGCTGGCGGCTGTCGCTTGGATTGGGCGGGTTCACTGTGGCGATTGGACTTATGTCGCATTGATCCACATGCGTTCTGTCTTGCGTCTGAAACCCCCAAGGCATAGCGCGGCGGGGGTGGCGGATTTCAGGAGCATGTGATGACAACCGATTATGCCGGCGCGCGCGCCCTGCTCAACGATCCACTGACCAACCGGGGCACCGCCTTCACGCTCGAAGAGCGCGATCACCACGGCTTGCACGGTTTGCTGCCCTCACACGTGTTCAAATTGGAAGACCAGATCGAGCGGCGTTGCCAGATGCTCGAAGGAATGGATTCGGATTTCCATCGCTATGCCTTCCTGCGCGAATTGCAGGATACCAACGAAGTGCTGTTTCATGCAGTAGTGCAAAGCGATCTGCCGCGCATGTTGCCGTTGGTCTACACCCCCACCGTGGGTGAGGGCTGCGAACGGTTCAGCCAGATTTTCCGTCGGCCGCGTGGCCTGTTCCTGTCATGGCCCAATCGCCACCGCATGCGCGACATACTGGCTGATCCGGCGCTCGACCGTGTCAAAGTGATCGTGGTGTCGGATGGCGAGCGTATCCTGGGTCTTGGCGATCAGGGCGCGGGTGGCATGGGTATTCCGATTGGCAAGCTGGCGCTTTACACCGCCTGTGCCGGGTTTCACCCTGCCGAAGTCCTGCCGATCCTGCTCGATTGCGGCACCGACAACCCGGTGCGGCTGAATGATCCGCTCTATATCGGTTGGCATTCGCCACGGGTCCGCGGGGCGGATTATGATGCTTTTGTCGAGGAATTTGTGGCCGCCGTCGACGAACGGTTCCCCGACGTCCTGCTTCAGTGGGAGGACTTTGCGGGCAAAAATGCTTATGACTTGCTGCACCGATACCGCAACCGGCTGTTGACGTTCAACGACGACATCCAGGGCACCGCAGCAACCGCGGTGGGTACTTTGCTCGCAGCCGTGCGAACGACCGGGGTGCCTTTGGCAGCACAGCGTGTATTGCTGTACGGTGTAGGTGCGGCGGGCAGCGGCATTGCCGAAATGCTGGTCAAGGCGATCATGGCCGAAGGTGTGGATGAGGCGGCTGCGCGCGGCGCAATCTGGGCGATTGATCGTGACGGGTTGATTTTGTCCGATATGCCCGACCTTGGTCCGCAACAAGTCGCCTTGGCGCGGCACTCTGGCGATGTGGCCGGCTGGCCGCGCATTGGTAATGGCCGGATCGGTCTGGAACAGACCATCGCGCAAGTACGGCCGACCGTGCTGATCGGCGCATCGGGACAAAAGGACGCGTTTAATGAAGGCACCGTGCGGCTGATGGCAAGTCTGGTCGAACGACCGGTGATCTTTCCGCTGTCAAACCCGGTTTCGCGCGCAGAAGCGACACCAGCAGATATTTTGCGGTGGAGCGAAGGGCGCGCGATTGTCGGCACCGGCAGCCCGTTCGGCACGCCGGGTGTGACCCAGGTCAACAATGTCTACATCTTCCCTGGTGTCGGACTGGGTGCGCTGGCGGCGAAGGCGAGCGTGGTAACCGACGGCATGTTCATGGTCGCCGCGCGGCGATTGGGCGAACTGACAACCGAAATTGGCGATGGTGGCCCAGGCCTGCTGCCTCCGATCACTGCCTTGCGCGAAGTGGCATTGCGGATTGCGATTGTGGTCGCCCAGCAGGCGCTGGCTGAAGGCGTAGCAGGCGTAAGCGCGGAGGCAATTACCCGCGATGCCATTGCCGCGCAAATGTGGGAACCGGCCTACGATTGATAGATACGAGGCAGGGGCAGGGCAGGTCTGAACGCGCGCCCACAAGACCGTTATCGTGCAGGAGCGAGCGCGGTCCGCCGCTGCTTGCCCCAGCTGCCGCCGCCTGACAGAAACGCAATCCAGCCCCAGCAGGCCCCGGCGTGGCGAAGCAGCTGGAATGTGAACGGTTCGAATGCCGAGGCAATCAGCGCAGGCCCTAGCCCCAGTCCGGCGCTCTGCCCCGTCCAGCGTCGATAGAGCGCGATCGACCACAAGTGAAACGTCAGGTCGATTACCACTTTGGCAACCATCACTGTGACAATTGCCCCGACCAGCGGCAGATGCCCCTTGACCAGCAGCGTGACCAGAATGCCAAACGCAACCAGCCCGAAAATCGGTTGTGCTGTGTCCAGCGCCTTGACCACCAGCATACGCGTGCCAAGTTTGCCGTAGGCGCCGTTTCCGACCATATCGCGGTTCCAATGCTGGGTCTGGAGAAAACCACCGAACCAGCGGCGGCGCTGCCGCATGAAAGCCATCGGGCTGGCCGGGGCATCGGTGCTGGCGATTGCGCGACCCACCACGCGCACGCGCCAGTCGAGGCCGGTTTCGTGGGCATGACGGTGCATGCGGTGGATCAATTCGTAATCTTCCACCATGCAATCGGCATCAAACCCACCGACGGTGACGATTGCTTCGCGGCGGAACCCGGCAAAGGCGCCCGAAATCAGCAACAATCCCTCTTGTTGCATCCAAGCGAAGCGCGACAGGAAATTACGCACGTATTCATAGCGTTGGAACCACTGGAACAGCCGTTGCACCGGCTCTGTGCCGCAAATCGGCACCAGCACGCCGGTTGCTGCCACCAGTTGCGGTTCAGCAGCAAATGCGTCGCGCATCGCGCGCAAGGCTCCCGGTGCCAGCAACGTATCGGCGTCGACTGTCAACAGCAGGTCGGTGTCCAGCAAGGGGATTGCGGTGTTGAGCGCGCGCGCCTTGCCACCATGGGGCAGCCGCAGCCAGCGCAAAGCAGGCAGCACGGGCGAGGGCGCGCTCATGGTCCCGAGCGCTGGCGCTTCCAGGCCATATGCTTCCCACAACACGCTTGCGCTGTCGTCGGTCGATCCGTCGTCGGCTAGCACGATCACTTCGGGTGGCTGGTCTTGCCCGGCCAGCGTATCGATTGTGATGCGCAACGACTGGGCTTCGTTATGCGCGGCGATGATTGCGCCAAGCGGGGCGCGGGGCAAATGCTCCGCTGCGGGTGGTGTGGCTCGCATCGCATGGCGCAATGGCCACAGTTGCAGAGCAGTAAATACCAGCAGAAACGTGTCATAGCCGATGTAGGCCAAACCTACCGACCAGCCCAGCAGGCTGGACCGCATAAGGCTTTGCCACAGCAGAATCACCAGCAACGCGGGCCCAGCCCAGCCCAGCACCACACCCATCCATGGCACGGGACGGGGCGACAGGCGCGGAGACAGCGCTTGAAAGCCGGGGTCAAGAATGCTCATGTGTGGGTACCTGTCTGACTCTGGATGAACCTGACCTTGCAGGCGTTCGCGCCTTGGCAGATTTTGCCCGAGCCTGACACTGGAATTGGCGGAGATTGTTGCAAATGCCCGAAAGTCCCGACACGCTTGCTAAACCCGGACGTTACAGCGGGGTAGCGGTTGCGCTGCACTGGCTTGTAGCCATCGGCATCATCTACAATCTCTGGAGAGGGCTTGGCTTTGACGATCTGGAGTCGGCGCATCCGGATCAGATCCGCGCGGCGGTCGATCTTCACAAGTCGATCGGTATTACCGTAATCGGTTTGGTCGTGCTGCGCGTGTTGTGGAAAGTCGGACATCGGGCGCCTGCACCCATGCCCAGTTTGAAGCCGTGGGAGCGTAAATTGTCGGTGGGCACGCACCACTTGCTCTATTTGCTGATGGCTCTGGTTCCTTTGGCCGGGTGGTTGCACGATTCAGCCTGGAAAGGTGCTGCTTCGCACCCGCTGGTGCTGTTTGGGGTCGTGCCGTGGTTTCGCTTGCCGCTGTTTGGCGGTTTGAACGACGCGGGCAAAGATTTCTGGCACGGCCTGTTCGCTGGGGTGCACACGTTTTCGGCTTATGCCCTGATCGGCCTTTTGGCCTTGCACATTGCCGGAGCGCTGAAACACCAGTTCATCGACGGGCAGGCGCAGTTCCGACGGATGTGGTTCGGGAAATGAACCCGGCAACAGCGCCGGATCGGCCACCCCGTGTCATGGGCGTGGCTGATCTGGCGCTGTTTTATATTGTTACCGGCATATCGCTGCGCTGGATTGCTTCGGCGGCCGCGCTCGGGCCATCGGCATTGTGGTACTGGGCTTTGGCCTTTGCCGGTTTTTATATCCCGCTGGTGGCGGCCGTGATCGAGCTGTCATCGCGTTATCCGCAAGAAGGCGGGCTTTACGTCTGGATTCGAGAGACTTTTGGCCCGTTTGCCGGGTTTATGGCGGGGTGGAGCTACTGGACGTCGAACCTGCCCTATTTCCCTTCTGTGTTTTATTTCGATGCGGGCAATGCATTGTTTCTGGGCGG
>CAIPWG010000054.1 GCA_903868655.1 uncultured Sphingomonadales bacterium | reverse complement strand
TGCGCACGCCGGCGCTCAGCAGGTCGCCATAGGCGGCCTGGCTGGCGTATTGGCCGATCCGCGTGTCGATACGTCGGGGTACCAGCAGCATGACATCGACGCCGCGCTTTGCCGCCGAGGTCAGCGCGAGCAGGACCGCCTGATCGGGGATGAAATAAGGGCTGACGATGCGGACCGTGTGGCGCGCATTGAAAATCGCCGCGACGATAAATTCATAAATCGTCGAATTGGGCATTTCGGGGCCCGATGGCAAAAGCTGCATCAGGTTGCGGCTGTCGGGCAACACAGCCAGCGATCCACCCGGCGGAATCTGCCGCAAAATTGCATCGCCGAAATCGGTATCTGTCTGGTCGAGCAGATCGTCGGCCGTAAACAGGCAAGCCAGCGCATCGACCATCTGGCCTTCAATCCGCATCATCAGATCGATCCATTCACCGACATGGCTGCCCGCTTTGAACATATGCGGATCAATCAGGTTGAAGCTGCCGGTATAGGCTACCGCGCGATCGCAGATCAGCAGCTTGCGGTGATTGCGCAAGTCTGACCGTTTGGAAAAAGACCGTATCGCGGAAACCGGCAGACTGCGGATGACATGGGCCCCTGCCCCACGCAGCCGCCTTGGCCAGTGCGACCGCCAAAACGGCTTGCTGCCGAAATCATCCGCCAGAATCCGGCAATCCACCCCCCGCCTGGCGGCGCGTTCAAGCGCGAGCAACACCGGCTCCACCCGGCCACGCGGATCAATGATGTAAAATTCCAGCCAACAGGCGGCTTGTGCACGATCGATATCGCGCGCCATTTCCTCCAGAATGGCGCCGGCGTCGGCCAGCAGATCATAGCTGTTTTGTGCGAGCACCGGAAATCCGCTGTCGCGCGCCATCGCCCCCGCCAGCGCGCCAAAGGGTTCGGCAATCCGGTCAGTCGGCACTGTGTCGGTACGCGCGAGATCATAGGCCTGCTGATAGAATTGCCGGATGCGTTGCCCCTGTTTCAGCCGCCGCTGGCCCAGTGTCGGCGCGCCGAACAGCACATAGAGCACAGGCCCCGCAATGGGCATACCGATCAGCAGCACGATCCATGCGAGCGCCGTGTTTACTTGTAACCGACGATAAAGAATGCGCACCGACAGCACCGTAGCCACCACGATATGAATTGCGAGCGGCACCGAAATGGGAGAGATCACATCACATCCTTCGCAAACGTCGACACCGTTGCGCGGACCTGTGATCAAGCACGATGGCAAAGGGACGCTGGTGAAATTGCTGACATGGAATATCCAGGCGGGCATCGGCACCAACCGGATGATCGATTATCTGCTTCATGCGCATCGCCAGATTGTTCATACGCCATCCAAAACCCTGGCCTTGCGCAATATCGCGCGGATTATCGCGCCATACGACGTTGTCTGTCTTCAGGAAATTGATCTTGGTGGCAGGCGGGCAGGTTTTCGTTCCCAGCTCGAAACGCTCGCGGCACTGACCGGCCATGCGCATGTCGCCGTGCAACACAACCGCACGGTGCCGGGCATTTCACGCCATGGCAACGCCATACTCAGCCACTGGCCGATCAAACACGTGCGCGATGTAAAACTGCCAGGCAGGATGGGGGGGCGCGGCTGCGTACTGGCCGAAGTGGCAGGCCCCTTTTCGCTTACTGTGGCGTGCCTGCACCTCAGCCTCGGTGCGAAGGACCAAATGGCGCAGTTGTCCTGTATTGGCGAAATTTTGCGGGGCAATGCGCCATGGGTCGCCATGGGCGATTTCAATTGTTCTGCCGACAGTGCCCCGATGCGGGCGTTTTGTACGATCGCGGGCGGTATGCCACCACGACAAGGCCCGGCTACATTCCCCTCGTGGAGCCCGCTTCACGATTACGACCATATCGTCGGCAGTGCCGGCTTGCCCTTATCGTGTAAACGCGCGCAACCGGCCCGGCTGTCGGACCATCTGGCAGTATCGGCCCGCGTCGCGCCCTAAAACTCCGACCAGTCATCCTGTGCGAACGCGGTGTTGCCCTGCACAGCCGCGGGTCGGGCACGCGCAGCAATTGTCGCGGCAGGTCGCACGGCCGGCTTATAACTCTCGCGGACCGGCGCATAGGATTGCGATCCGATGTCAAACTGCGCCACCACCGAAGTCAGACGCTGCGCCTGCTGCGCCAGTGACTGCGCGGCGGCGGTTGATTGTTCGACCAGTGCGGCGTTCTGCATGGTCGACAAGTCCAACCCGTTGATCGTCGCGTTGACTTGTTCGATCGCCTGAACCTGGCTGTCTGCACCCGCCGCCAGCGTGCCGATCGTATCGGCCAACGCATTGGCCTTCGTCACGATGCGTTCCAGCGCGCCCTGGGTCTGGTTCACCAGTGATGATCCCTGATTGACCTCGCGTCCACTCGCCTCGATCAGACCGGCGATTTCGCGCGCGGCCTGGGCAGAACGCTCGGCCAGACTGCGCACTTCGCTGGCCACGACCGCAAAGCCGCGACCGGCTTCGCCCGCACGCGCCGCTTCGACGCCGGCATTCAAGGCCAACAGATTGGTCTGGAATGAAATGCCATCGATCATCTCGACAATCGAACGCATCTTGGCGGACGAGCCAGCGATCGATTGCATCGCGGCCACCGCGTCGCCCATCAATTGCCCGCTGGTCAACGCTTCACGGCTGGCATCTTGCGCCATGGTGCTGGCCGATATGGCCACGCTGCGCGCATCGATCACCGAGGCAGTCAATTCCTTGACGGTTCCGGCGGTCTGATTGAGTGACGCTGATTGTTCTTCGGTACGCTCCGACAAGTCTTTGGCAGAGGCGGAAATCTCGTTGGCCCCGTTTTGCACCGCCAGCGCAGTTTCCGAAACTTGCCCGATCTGGTCGGTCAATACCGTCAAAGTCGCGTTGAAATCGTTGCGCAAAGATTCAAATTCAGGCGGAAAAACTTCGTTGATGCGGTGGGTCAGACGCCCATCCTTCAGATAATTGAGCCCGGTGTTGAGCGATCCGGTCACTTTCTGCTGCACTTCAAGCTGGGCCAGCGCATCGACGCGCGCACGTTCGGCAATGCTGTTTTTGATCGCGCCCAACGAGCGCGCAATGTCGCCCAACTCGTCGTGCTGGGACTCGCCCGGTATCTCGATATCAAGCCGACCGCCCGCCATCGTGTCCATCGCATCGCGCAATTTTGTTACCGGGCGAGACACTTTCAGTTGAAACACCGTGATCACGCCAAGGCCTGTCACCATTCCAAGCAAGCCGACCAGGATCGTGTTACGCAAAGTCGTGTCACCGGTTTCCCGGATGGCATTGACATGGTTGTTGGCGTCATCGCGGTTGTACGCAAAATCTGCATCGAACGCCTTGCGGGTCTTGCGGGCGATCTTGACCAGATCCCCGTTGATCTGGGCACGCGCAACATCGGCTTTTCCGGCGAAGAGCGCATCGCGGCTTTTGACGACGCTCGCGCGCAATTCCAGCCAATCCTGCGCGGCCTCGTCAAAGATTGCCTTTTCCTTGGGGTCGAGATCGGCCACTTTCTTGTAATCGGCGACCGCAGCATCGGTGTCGTCAATGCCTTTTGACAGTTCCTTTCCGGTATCCGCCATCGCCTTGGCATTATCACTCAACGCCATGCGCAT
>CAIPWG010000053.1 GCA_903868655.1 uncultured Sphingomonadales bacterium | reverse complement strand
GTCCGCTGACGATGACGGGAAAGGATAAAGCTGACGGTCCTGTTGACGACAGGAGCTCACGCAGGAATGATCATCGCGATTTCCGGAGACAGTTTCCCCAATTGGAGAGCGATCACCTTTCATGGCATCTGACCGACGCCGATTATATGTACGGTTACCGGCACCCTCTAAGTCTTGAACCAAATGGGTATGCAACATGATAGTCTTTTCAATAATTCTTAATGTTCTTGCAATTGTAGTTTCATTAATTGGCGTTATATGTTTCCACGAAAACGGTTTAATACTGGGGGTTTTTATTGTAAATGTATTATCAAGCGCAATGACTTTGCTATTTGTTGTTAGGCGCATGCGATCAGCCGAGTTGCGGTGATACAATACTCAGAGGTTCGTGCTATGTGGTGGCGGTTACGAATGCACGCACATCGCTGGATGGATGGATGACATGCTGACCGGTCGGAGCTTTAGCGAGGCGCGCCGGCGCCTTAATGAGGTTGAAAGCTTCGCGGCCGGTTGATCAAACACGATCTTCCTGACCGAGAACATCTGACAAGGACACCTGCTTTTTATGTACGCCGTCCGCTCCTAACAGATCAAGCATCTCAAATTGCCCGTCGGACATGCAGAATAAGGGGGTGGCAAGCGGTTGAACGGCTGGTTTCAGATTTGCGTGTCGATCGATCGAACGACCGGCTTTGGGGCGCTTCATGCCATCTTGATCTTACAAAACAGGGCGACAATCCCGCACTTCGCGCGCGCAACAAAACTGATTGTGGGCAGCGGCTAGCGCCGGACCAGAACCTTGCGTGTCACCACATGTCCTGCCAGTTCGTCCGGCCAGAAGCGAACGCCGCGCAAATCGCCCTTGGCATAACGGTCAACCTGATCGGCGAAATGGACCGACGCGGGGTCATTGCTTTCGCCACCGATGCTGATGGCGCGGGCTTTCACCCGGGGGCCGAATTCGACCGCGGCGACGAAGCTGTTGCCGCTGGTGCCGTAATAGTTTTTCGTGCCCGGGTAGCGCCGCGCGCCGAACGAAGCGAGTGAGCCCCAGCGTGCGCTGGCGAAGGGGATCGGTTTTGACGGTTTGGCATCGTCAAACACCTGGTCGATCGCGCCATCGTTGCGTTGATAGCGGTTGATCGTGCCCCAGGGCACGCGCCAGTCGCCGAAATCGGTCTTGAGCCGCGCCATCGCTTCGTCGAGTGCTGCCAGACGTTGCGCCGGTGTGGCGTGGCGTTCCATCCAGTCCCAAACCGAGTTGCTGTCGTCTTCGGGATCGGGGTTGTCGCCGCGTTTGGCCCACAGCGCTTCGCCCCAGTTCACCGCCAGCGTGGTCGCGGTGGAATCAGCAGACCAGCGATGATCCCAGCCTTTCAGAAGCGCGATGGCGGCTTGCCGCTCGGCATTGCCCGGGTCGCCGGCAGCGGCCGCGATCAGCGGTGGCAGCAGATGATCAAACGCGGGCAGCCACGGGTCATAAGCGGCGGTGATCAGGCCTTGCAGCGTAAAATCGTGGCGGTTGCCCAGCACGCGCGTGGCATGGGGGCCGCGCGGATTGTCGCCCACCTGATCCATGTAAGCGGGATAAGCGGCTTTGGCGGGGCTGTCGGGACCGGCGGCATGCCACGGCGCATCGTTGG
>CAIPWG010000052.1 GCA_903868655.1 uncultured Sphingomonadales bacterium | reverse complement strand
GAGCAACCGCGGGCGCAGGTGCTGCAAACGCTGTCGCTGCCGGCGCTGCGGTCAGAGTGCGTGCCACGCGAATCTTGCGTGTGCCATCTTCGACTTCGATTTCGGTCAGGCCGGTGTCAGCCAGCAACTCGGCCAGTTCGCGCACCAAGGCGCTATCGATGGCCATCGTATCTGGGGTTGCGGTACCCGGTTTCGCGCCGCGGTCTTGCGCCATGTGTCGTTGTCCTCGCGGTATATGGTCAATCTACGTTGCGCCGCGCCATGCCCGCGTCGTGCCGCGCTGGCAAGAGACTTGTGTGCGACGAGCCGTGGGAATCGCAGTTCAGAGCCGCGCTACGGCTTCCAATGCGACGATATAACTGTTGGCCCCAAACCCGGCGACAGTGCCCATCGCAGCCATACCGACATACGAACGATGGCGAAATTCTTCGCGTTTGTGGGGGTTTGACAGATGCACCTCGATCACTGGCAGCTGCACAGCCTTGATCGCGTCATGCAGCGCCACGCTGGTGTGGGTATAGGCCCCGGCGTTGATCAGCACGGCGCGCGCGCCCTGTGCCTGGGCTTCATGCAACCAATCGATGAGATGGCCTTCATGGTTTGATTGCCGCATGTCGATTTCCAGCCCCAGACTTTGCGCCCGATCTTCGAGCATTCCGGCGATATCATCGAGTGTATCGTGGCCGTAAATTTCCGGCTCGCGCAGCCCGAGCAAATTGAGATTGGGGCCGTTGAGAACATAGACGACTTGGGTCATGGTGCAGCAATCCGGTTGGCGTGGCGTTGCCATGGTCTATCGGCGTGCGATCAAAGTGCAAGCTCGCGGCGTTATTGCGACCCTTGCGCGGGCATCGCAGGCACCGGTTCAATCGGTGCGGTGTCGTTCATCGGCTGGCCGATTTCATTGTCGACTTGGGCGATTTCGGGCGGCGCACCGGGCGGGAGCTGTTGGCGAGCCTCTTGCGCATGCTGGGCGGCTATTGCTTCGGCATTTTTTGCGCGTTTTTCAGCGGCGTCAGCGCGCGTTTCTGCTGCGGTCAGCCGCTGCTGCAGATCGGCTTCGGATTGCGGTGGTCCCTTCGCGCACCCTGAAAGCAGGGTCGCAGGAACGAACAGCAGGAGCATGGCGCGGGACATATTCATGGCGTGACATGACATAGCCAAAAAAGGTTACCGAAAATGCCGATGTGTATCGGTCAATGCGTGGCTCCGGCCTTTGAAAACAGGTTCATCACGATCACGCCAAGAATAATCAGAGCCATGCCGATGATTGCGGGAGCATCGAGTTTCTGCCCCTGAAACAGCCAGGCGACGCTCGCGATCAACACAATGCCAATCCCCGACCAGATGGCATAGACAATTCCGGTGGGGATGGTTTTGAGTGTGAGCGACAGGAAATAGAGCGCCACGCAATAGGCAATCACCGAGGCCGCACCCGGCACGAACCGGGTGAACCCTTCGGCGGCTTTCAGCATCGACGTGCCAAGAACTTCGGCAAGGATCGCGATGGAGAGATAGAGATAGTGCAAGCGATGCTCCAGCCAGCCCCGGTCTATGATGGCCATGCCTATAGACCATGGCACAAGTCTGTCACTGCCCTTGCGCCGCGTGGCGCACGATGGTCAAAAACAGCGCCGCATAAAGGAGGTGCCATGCGTCGGGTCCTGTTTATCGCTTTTCTGGTTCTTGCTCCTTCTGCCCGGGCGCAAATCGCCGGAGGTTGGAGCGTGATTGAACAGCCGAGCGAGGACCATGATGCCCGCGAGGCCGGGATCGCCCTCGTGCGACACTTGCCTGTGAAAAACGTCAGTCTGCGTCATATCGAACGCGCCTCACGCCAAGTGGTTGCGGGTACGAATTTTAGGCTGACGATAAAACTGACCAATGGCAGACTGTGGTGCGGCACCGTGTGGCGCAAGCTGGATGGCACTTATGTCGTTTCGCGCGTAGCAAGGGTGCGTTCGTTGCCGTCATAAGCGCTTGCAGGCGTGCCACCACAATGTTCATGGTGGTGCATGGATCTGGAACTGTTTCGTTCGCTGTGGGGGCGCCCCAATCATACGGCCGCGGATTGGGCGCATTGCGCCGCCGAATGCCGGGAATATGGATTTGTCGGGGTTGAGGCGCGGCTGCCAATCGATCTGTCCGGATGTCGTGCGTTGGCTGCGGCGCTGGCGAACGAGGATCTTGGCTATATCGCGGTGGTCTTTACCGGCGGCGATGTCATCCCCGATCAGGCCTGGGACCCGGCGCAGCACCTGGCCTGTCTGGCTGGAGCCATCGAGCGTGCGCGGGATACAGGGGCCCGTTTTATCAATGTCCTGGCGGGCAACGATCGCTGGCCGCTGGCGCAGCAGGTTGATTTCTTTGGTCGTGCGCAGGCATTGGCCGATGATGCCGGCATGATATGCAGCTTTGAAACCCATCGCGCGACATCACTGTACAGCCCATGGGTGACGCTCGAGCTTATCGCGCAAGTGTCGCATTTGCGCTTTACTGCCGACTTGAGCCACTGGGTGGTGGTGGCAGAACGCTTGCTGGATCATCCTTGCGACGATCTGACGCCGTTTTTGTCGCGCGTGCATCATGTGCAGGCGCGCGTCGGTTACGATCAAGGTCCGCAAGTGCCGCATCCCGCCGCGCCCGAATACGCGGCTGCGCTCGCCTGGCATCAGGCGCAATGGCAAACCATCTGGGCCACACAGCGTGCTGCCGGTCGTGCCGTGACCACCGTGACCCCCGAATTCGGGCCCGATGGCTATACGCACCTCTTGCCCTTTACCCGCGCGCCGGTCGCCGACGTGTGGGACCTGAACCGTTGGATGGCCAAGGCCACTCGCGAACAGTTTGCCGCATGGAGCCTGAAGCCATGATTCATTTTGACGCCTTGCCGATTGTCGATGTGACAGACTTGTTCAGCCCTGATCTTGCTGCCCGCAAGGCTGTGGCGGCCGAACTGGGCCGTGCGGCGCGTGATGTCGGGTTTTTCTACATTCGCGGTCACGGTATTTCAGCCGACAGGATCGCAGATTTGCGTGCGGCGGCGCAACGGCTGTTTGCGCAGGATTTCGCT
>CAIPWG010000051.1 GCA_903868655.1 uncultured Sphingomonadales bacterium | reverse complement strand
TAGGCCCCTATGACCGACAGCGGCACGACGAAAAACGTCAGCATCCATGTGGCTGGTGCTACAAACACGGCCCAGAACGCGGCGCGGCTGCCCCCGGGTATCGCCTGGCCTGCGCTCATGTGTCAGGGACCGCCGCGCCCATCGCTTCACCCAGCGCAGTGAAGAACCAGCGGGATTGCGGATTGGTGTCGGCATCCCACTCAGGGTGCCATTGCACGCCAAGCACACGTGCCGCGCCGACTTTCGCCGAAAACGCTTCGACCAGTCCGTCGGCGGCATGGGCTTCGGCGACAAGGCCCGGCCCTAGCGTCTGCACCGCCTGAAAGTGAACCGAATTGACCGTGATCGGGGCATTGCCCAGTGCAATCGCTATCATTTCGCCCGGCACGGGCGACACCGGATGGCTGTGCGCAAACATGGCGCCAATCGACACGCCTGCCGGTGCGTGATGCAAGCCTTGCGCGGGCAGATGTTGCAATGTGCCACCGTACACCACATTCAATTCCTGAAAGCCGCGGCAGATGCCAAACACCGGCTTTCCCGCATCGAGCATGGCGCGGGCCAGCGTCAGACTGGTGGTATCGCGCGCGGGATCGAACGGGCCATGCAATCCCGTGCCGCCATAGCGCCAGCTTTCAAGATTGGACGTGCTGCCGGTCAGCAGCAACCCGTCGATCCGCGCGGCAAGGTTGGTGTGAGCAGCCAGATCGTCGAGCGCGGGGATCAGTACCACATCCACCCCTGACCAGCGCGCGGGCGCGCGCAGGTAGCGATCAATCACGCGGTGAATGGTCTCACCGTCCAAATTGCGGGTGCACGCAACGATCCCGAGCAACGGCCGGTTTGGCTTGGTCAGGGCGGCAAACGAGGCAGTCATGCTGATAATTGCTCAATCGGGATGATGGTGTGGACCTGTGGGTGCCTCAGTCATATCTGCGCGCGCCGGCAGCGCAACCCCCATGGTCAGGGCTACGCGGCTGTGATAACCTTTGAAACAACCATACCGGGCAGGTGCTTGACACAAGCCCGACCTTGCGACTTGTTATCGCTTAAACCCCGACACAAACCGACCTTGGGAATCATCATGGCTGTTACTTTGACCATCAACGGGAAACGGCGCGAATTCGCGGCCTCGCCCGAAATGCCGTTGCTGTGGCTGTTGCGCGATATTGCGGGCTTGCCGGGCACCAAGTTTGGCTGTGCTGCGGGTCTGTGTGGTGCGTGCAGCGTCCTGGTTGATGGCGTGCGCGTGTTTGGCTGCCAGACGCCGGCTGGCGATGCGGTGGGCAAGTCGATAACCACAATCGAAGGACTGACCGAACAGCCGCTCGGCAAAGCGCTGGTCGCCGCATGGAACGAGGGCGATGTGGTGCAATGCGGCTATTGTCAGCCTGGGCAAATTGTGGCTGCGGCGTCGCTGCTGCGCGATAACCCCAAGCCCGATGATGCCGCAATCGATGCGGGCATGAGCGGTAATATCTGCCGTTGCGGCACTTATCCGCGCATCCGGTCGGCGATAAAACGTGCAGCCGAACTCCATGCGGGAGAAAAAGCATGACCCGTGCAACCCGCCGCGAAGTTCTGGTCGGTTCAGGTGTAGTCACGGGCGCGCTGGTCGTGCCGGTGGCATTGGGCGCCGGGCGCAGCCGCGCTGCCACCGCGCCAGCACTGGCCGGCAATGCCTGGTTGGGCGTCGATGCCGACGGCCATGTGACGCTCGCTTTGCCCAAGACCGAAATGGGGCAGGGCAAGAT
>CAIPWG010000050.1 GCA_903868655.1 uncultured Sphingomonadales bacterium | reverse complement strand
GTGCCGGTCTTGTCGAGCAGCAGCACATCAATATCGCCTGCGGCTTCGACCGCGCGACCCGATTTGGCCAGTACATTGAATCGGACCAGCCGATCCATCCCGGCGATGCCGATTGCAGACAGCAATGCGGCGATGGTGGTCGGGATGAGCGTAATCAGCAGTGCTGCAAGTACGGCGATGGCGATCTGCCCCTTGGCATAGGCTGCCAGCGCGGGGATCGTTGAGACTGCGATCAGGAAAATGATCGTCAGGCCAACCAGCAAAATGGTCAGTGCGATTTCATTGGGGGTTTTCTGGCGCTGCGCACCTTCGACCAGTGCAATCATGCGGTCGAGAAAGCCTTGCCCCGGTTCTTGCGTGATGCGCACATGAATGTGGTCGGATATCACCCGCGTACCTGCGGTTACGGCGCTGCGGTCGCCGCCGGCT
This sequence comes from uncultured Sphingomonadales bacterium, assembly GCA_903868655.1. Taxonomy (GTDB): domain Bacteria; phylum Pseudomonadota; class Alphaproteobacteria; order Sphingomonadales; family Sphingomonadaceae; genus Novosphingobium. Next base: position 3,617 of record CAIPWG010000050.1, on the reverse strand, counting down.
TCGCGGATGACGGGGGCCGATTCGCCGGTGATGGCAGCTTCGTTGACCGAAGCGACGCCGAACACGACTTCGCCATCGGCCGGGATCAAATCGCCGGTTTCGACTAGCACGACATCGTTCTTGGCCAACGTGCTGGCTGGAACGATGTCATAGTCTTCGGCTTTGCCGCGCAGGCGTTTGCCGCTCAATTCGCTGCGGGTGGCGCGCAAGCTGGCGGCTTGTGCCCGGCCGCGGCCTTCGGCCAATGCTTCGGCAAACGTGCCGAACAGCACAGTCAGCCACAGCCAGACAATCAGTTGCACCTGGAACCCGATCGCCAGATGGCTTTCGTTCAAAAACAACAGAACCGTCAACAGACTGGCCACGACTGCGGTGGTGAACATCACCGGGTTGCGGATCAACTGGCGCGGATCGAGTTTGCGCACGGCCTCACCCAGCGCCGGGAGAACCAGCGCAGGAGCGAACATCGAAGTGGGTGTTTGTGTCGACATGATACCCGAGTCCCAATCAAAAAGTCGTGCCGGCGAGCATCGCCATGTGTTCGGCAATGGGTCCCAGCGCGAGAGCGGGCAGGAAAGTGAGGCCGCCAACGATCAGCACGATCGCCACCAGCAGCCCGATCCACAGCGGACCCGTGGTCGGGAACGAACCGGCAGATTCGGGAGTGTGTTTTTTCTGCGCCAGCGATCCGGCAATCGCCAGCACCGGAACCATCATGAAAAAGCGCCCGATCCACATCGCCACAGCCAATGCCCCATTGTAGTAGGGGGTGTTGGCATTGAGCCCTGCAAAGGCCGAACCGTTGTTGCCGGTGGCCGAGGTAAAGGCATAGAGGATCTCGCTAAATCCGTGCGGCCCCTTGTTGGCCGGCCCGGCCAAGCCATCAGCCAGTACACTCGACAGCGCCGTACCGCCCAGAATGCACAACGGCAGCACGACAATTGCAAGCACAGCGAGCTTCACCTCGCGTCCCTCGATCTTTTTTCCGACATATTCAGGTGTGCGACCAACCATCAGCCCGGCGATGAACACGGCGAGCAGCGCGAACAGCAGAAAGCCGTAAATGCCCGAGCCGACCCCGCCGACGACAACTTCGCCCAATTCGATATTGAACAGGGGGATCAGCCCGCCCAACGGAGTAAAGCTGTCGTGCATCGCATTGACCGCGCCGCAGCTAGCGGCGGTGGTGATGGCGGCAAACAATGCACTGGCCGCCGCACCAAAGCGCACTTCTTTGCCTTCCAGGTTGGCGCCGGCCAGTCCTGCATGGTGGAGCAGAGGGTTGCCTCCTGCTTCAGCCCAATAGACCACCGCTGTACCGCCGACGAACAGGATCATCATGGCGATGAGGATGGCCCAACCCTGTCGGGTATCGCCAACCGCCTTGCCAAAGCACCAGGTCAACCCGACACCGATGGTGAAGATCGACAGCATCTGCAGAAAATTGATCAGCGCGGTCGGATTTTCGAAGGGATGCGCCGAGTTGGCGTTGAAAAAGCCACCTCCATTGGTGCCCACCATCTTGATCGCTTCCTGACTGGCGATCGGACCGAGAACCAGAGTTTGGTGCGCGCCTTCGAGCGTGGTTGCATCAACACTGCTGGCAAAAGTCTGCGGTACGCCGCCGGCAACCAGCACTACGGCAAATACAACCGCCAGCGGCAGCAGCAAGTAGAGCGTGATGCGCACCAGATCGGCCCAGAAATTGCCGATAAACGCCGTCTGTCTGCCCGCAAACCCGCGAAACAGCGCAAACGCGATCGCGATCCCGGTAGCCGCAGAAAGGAAATTGTGGGGAACCAGCGCGAGCATCTGCGACAGGTTGGACAGCGTGCCTTCGCCCGCATAGGCCTGCCAATTGGTGTTGGTGACAAAACTGATCGACGTGTTCATCGCCAGATCGGGTGACAATCCAGCAAGCCCGCGCGGATTGAGCGGCAAGACCCCCTGCAACCGCAACACGGCGTAAGTCGCCAGCGTAGTGGCTAGCTGAAACAACAGCATGGCCAGCGCATACTGCCGCCAATTCTGTTCCTTTGCCGGATCAATTCCACCGAGCCGATAAAATCCGCGCTCGATCGGGCCGAGCACTCGCGTCAGGGGGGTTGCGCGACCTTCATAAAGCGCAAACAACCATTGGCCCATGGGTTTTGCCAGCGCAAAGCAGAGCGCGACGAACAAGGCTATCAAGCCCCAGCCGGCAAATGTTGTGCCGGCAACAAGGTCAGCCGAAGTCATGATGACAGATCCAGTTCGGTTTAGAATTTTTCGGGACGCAGCAAGGCGATGACGAGATATGCCAGCAGGCCGAGCGCGGTCAGTCCCGCCAATACGAGTGCAGGGTTCATGAGCATGGTGCTCCGGTCACGAGGCGTCGCAGAGACGCAAAAAGCCCAGCGTGAGCAGGGTCAAACCGGCGAGCACCGCCAGCCAGGAAAGGTCAGACACGATATCATTCCTTTGATCACGGGTTGGTTGCGGCGGTGATCGCGCGCAAGAACCAGCGGTATGAGGAAACATCTCATGGCTGAAATGATCGTAATGCTTCTACGGTGAAGCGTGCTGCACCCGTTATGAAACCATAAACAGTGCAAGTGTGATCGGTCGTCTTGCACCGCTTGTAATAAGGCTCTGGCGTCATTGTGATGGATCGACCGCGTCTTTGCGGGCATAAAGGACGGTGTCTGAATGCTCCGGGAGATAAAGCGCGGTGACCGATCTCGACAGTTTCATTCGTGGATTGCCCAAGGCAGAGCTGCATCTTCACATTGAAGGCAGTCTTGAGCCCGAACTGATGTTCGCGCTCGCCGCACGCAACGGCATCGCCGTGCCGTTTGACAGTGTCGATGCGGTGCGCAAGGCGTATGCCTTTACCAACCTTCAGGATTTTCTGGATATTTATTACGCTGGCGCGGCGGTTCTGCAGACGCGGACCGATTTTTACGACCTTGCGATGGCTTATTTTGACAGAGCCGCTGCCGATGGGGTGATCCACGCCGAGATCATGTTTGATCCGCAGACTCATACCGCGCGCGGGGTGGCTATTGCCGAAGTGATCGAAGGATTGTTGTCGGCGATGGCAGAGGCCAAGGCCCGACACGGCATGACCACTTGTCTGATCATGAGCTTCCTGCGTCACCTGAGCGAGGACGATGCCTTTGTCACGTTTGAGCAAGCCCTGCCATGGCTCGACCAGATCACCGCAGTCGGGCTCGATTCTTCCGAATTGGGCCACCCACCCGAGAAGTTTGCGCGGGTTTTTGCGAAGGCAGCCGAACACGGGTTGAAACTGGTCGCTCATGCGGGCGAAGAGGGTCCGCCAGCTTATGTTGCCGGTGCAATCGATGCGCTGCAGGTCGATCGGATTGATCATGGCAATCGTGCGCTTGAAGATGCCGCCCTGGTGGCTCGTCTGGTCGATATGGGCATGACTTTGACAGTATGCCCCTTGTCCAACCTGAAGCTTTGCGTGGTGAGTGATCTGGCCAATCATCCGATCGACCGAATGTTGGCGCTGGGTCTGAAATGCCGAGCGCTGCCGGTGTCGGTGACGACGTTGATGCCGAGGCGGTCGCCGCTCAAGTGCTGCAGTGATGCGAACTGTCGCGCCGCTGTGT
>CAIPWG010000049.1 GCA_903868655.1 uncultured Sphingomonadales bacterium | reverse complement strand
TGAGGCCGCCGACCAGTTCGCGCACGTTGCGGTTGATAGTGCGGGCCAGGAATTCGATCACGTCGGCGGGCACCTGGGTGCTGGCAAAGCGCGACAGGCGGTGTTCGAGGATCTTGCGGCGCAGATCGATATCGGCGGGCTGGATATCCGCGACGAGGCCCATGGAGAGCCGCGACAAGAGGCGCTGTTCCACGCCATCGAGGGCCTGGGGCGCACGGTCGGCGGCGACCACGAGGCGTTTGCCGGCACCGAGCAACGCATCGATGGTGTGGAGGAATTCTTCCTGCGTGCTCGATTTGCCGATGATGAACTGGATGTCATCGACCAGCAGCAGGTCAAAGCCGCGCAGGCGGGCCTTGAACTCGATCATTTCGTGGCTGCGCATGGCTTGCACGAATTCGATCATGAAGCGTTCGGCCGAACAGTAGAAAATGCGCGCACCGGGGCGGGCGGCGGCATAGGCATGGCCGATGGCGTGGAGCAGGTGGGTCTTGCCCTGACCGGTCGAGGCCTTGAGGTAAAGCGGTGAGAACTGCGGCGTTTCGATTGCGGCCATGCGCTGGGCGGCATTGACGGCCAGCACATTGCCCGCGCCCGAGACAAATTCGGCAAAGGTCAGCGAGGGATCAAGCCCGCTTTGCGCGCCGGACAGCGCATCGATGGCGCTGACTGGCGGGGTGGCGCGTGGCGACAGGGCAGTGGCATCGCCCGGCAGCCGCAGATCGGGAGCAGCACGGCGGCGCGGGTGGACGCTGATGCGCACCTGGCGCACTTCGGACCGGGCGATTTTCCATGCCAGCGACAGGCGGTCGGCAAAGCGGTCGGAGACCCAGTTGGCCGAGAACTCGGTGGGCAGGAACAAGTCGAGCGTGCCGGTTTCCTTGCAGAACGTGCCAACCTGGATCGGTTTGATCCATTGGCTGTGCAATTGCGGGCCGAGGTCTTTTTTCAGTCCCTGGCTGATGTCGGCCCAATCGGCGGCGAGGCCAACGGCTTCGCTGTCATCGGCGGGGGCTGCGTCGCGGCTTTTGCGGCCGGCGGACATGGTGTGATCTTTGCCAGCGGGATCGCGGCTCAGGACCTCGGCGGTCGGGGCTGCGCCAGCTACGCTGCGCCGTGAAGGTCCACCATTCATGTAATCGTCGATCTTCACGGTGTTTGGTCTCGCATGTCATGATGCACCGCGACAGCCCCCCGCCGCAAACGCACAACCTTCTCATGGCGTCCGGACAGGTGTCCCGACGACCGTTTGATGGCAATTGATAGTGGATCGCCCCTACGCAAAACCGTCTGACGACGATGTTTCCCCAGCGGCTCGAAGACCTGTCTATTGTTGAGTGGCGGGGATTCGCAAGCACAACAACGCAAAGAAATTGAAATAAATGTCCTTGACACCCGTGACAGCTTGGAAATTTCCTAAGGTATTGAAAAGAATATGTTTACCTTAAAGGGGTGCGGCGAATCGCGGTGAATCCGCCATTTCGCTCTGTTGTCGCTGTCATCGCTTTGTCATCTGGCCGAACACGAAAAAAGGCCGGCGTGAAACACGCCGGCCTTTTAAGGCTCAAACCAAGTATCGTAACTGCGGGACTGTACCTAGGTCGGTACTGTCTGCCGCGAATCACTCACGAATCAGAGCGAGGCAACCCGCTTCGACAAGCGCGACACTTTGCGGGCAACGGTGTTCTTGTGCAGCACGCCACGGGCAACGCCGCGCGCCAGTTCGGGCTGTGCCGCCTTGAGCGCATCGGCAGCGGCCGACTTGTCGCCACCTTCGATGGCGGTTTCGACTTTCTTCACGAAAGTACGGATGCGTGAAAGGCGCGCGCCATTGATGGCGGCACGGTTTTCGTTGCGGCGGATGCGCTTGCGGGCTTGCGGCGTGTTGGCCATGTCTCTGTTCGCTTCTCGTCCTATGGCGGCCCACCAGGTGTGAGGGGCCGAACAATCTTGAATATGCTGCCAGTACTGATCCGGTTCATGCCCCGGGCGTGGGATCGGTCTGGGGGCAAAGCCCGGTCAACCGGCACGACGGAACAGGCGGGCAAGCCCGCAGGAAAGGCGCGCCCATATCGGCCCCTGCGCCGCTCGTCAACAGATTCGCCGCAATTCCAGTCGCAGACCGTCACGTGGGCGCGGGATCGGCCACGCCTGCCAGCGCGGAGTATAGCCGGGCTTTGCCGAGATTTCATAGCGGGTGAGGATGTGATGCGCCAGAATGCGGGTCTGCATCGTGGCGAAATGCAGGCCCAGACACATATGAGCGCCGCCTCCGAACGGGACCCACGCATATTTGTGCCGCGCGGCGACTTTGTCCGGGGTAAACCGCAAGGGATCAAAGCGATCGGGTTCGGGCCATAGCGCGGGATCGGTGTGCACCACGGCGGGATTGATCCCGACGGTGGTGCCCGCCGGGATATGGTGGCCCTGAAACGTGAAGTCCCGCAAGGCGCGGCGCGGCAGAGCCGGAACCGGTGGCATGATCCGCAAGGCTTCCTTGAACGCGAGATCGACTAGTTCGAGACGCGGCAGATCGGCATGGGCGATCGGCCGCCCCGCCTCGCCCGCCACGGCCATGGCCTCGGCGCGCAGCCGGTCCTGCCATTCCGGGTTTCGCGCGAGCTGCCAGATCAGCGTCGTGAACGAGCTGGTGATGGTATCGTGCGCCGCCATCAGCAGAAAGATCATGTGATCGACCACGCTGTCGGCGGGCAGCAGCGTGCCATCTTCGCGCGTGGCCAGCGCAAACTGGCTGAACATGTCCTGCCCCGGGTTGGCGCGGCGTTCGCTCAGCAGACGGGTAAACCAGTCCACCATCAGCCGGCGACCCGCTACCCCCCGGCCCATCGCGGTAAACGGCAGCGGCTTGCGGATCGGCGCCACCGCCGCCTGGACCATCGCGGTGAAGGCATGATTGAGCTGGTCGGCTTCGGGTCCGAGTGGAATACCCAGGAAGCTGGTGGCCGCGGTTTGCAGCGTCAGCGACTTGATCGCATCGTACATGCGCAAGCTGAACCGTTCAGCGCCATCGCCCCAGGCTTGGGTGACGCTGGCAATGTCGCGGTTGAGCAAGTCGCTGTAGGCTTTCATCGGCTCGGGCTTGAACGCCACCGACAGCGCGCGCCGGTCAAGCCGGTGGGCGTCGTGGTCCATCAGCATCAACCCGCGTGGAAACAGCAGATTGAGCAGAGGGCCCCAGCCCTGTTCGCTGGAAAAGCGCCGGTCCCGGTCGAACAACAGTAGTTCATTGGCATCCGGGCCGATCAGTTCGACCGCGCGCTGGCCAAAACTGCGGCTACGATAGACCGGGCCGTACGTGGCGATCATCCGCCGGGCAAAACCGTCGGGATCGGCCAGTTGCATCAGCGTGGTGCCGACGATCGGCCAGCCGTCTTCGCCGGGGATCGCATCAAGCGCGGCATCGCCGGGATAGCGCACCCAGTTCGGATTGACGCGGTCGTTCTGGATATCGTTGGCCCGCGAAAGGCTGGGTGCATCCGGTGCGAAGCTGGCCATAGCTGTCTCTCCTTGTGTTGCCGATGGTAATGACACGAATGTCAGCAACACGGAAGAGGGGGCTGGCGGTTACTCTGTCCGGTCGATCCAGCCACCACCGATCACGCGATCGCCCGCATAGATCACCGCGGCCTGTCCCGGGGCCACGCCGAGTTCGGGCTGGGCAAACCGGATGATGGTGGACGCGCCTTCGCCAAAGGGTCCGTCGAGCACGATTGGTACGGGCTTGGCGAGCGAGCGGACTTTGGCTGCGAGCGGGATATCGTGCGGCACGCCGCCAATGCGATTGGTTTCGATCAGGTGTGCGGCGTGAACCGCCAGCATTGCGCGCGGACCGACCAGCACGCGCGCATCCGGCGCGTCGAGCGCCACGACATAGAGCGGTTCGGGCTGCCCGCCGATTTCAAGCCCCCGCCGCTGGCCGACGGTAAAATGGATGATCCCTTTGTGCGCGCCGAGTACATCGCCGGTCTGGGCGTGGACAATGGTGCCTGGCCGCGAGGCTTCGGGGCGGATCGCGCTGACCACCCGGGCATAATCGCCATCGGGTACAAAGCAGATGTCCTGGCTGTCAGGCTTGGTCGCCACCCCCAGCCCCATCGCGGCGGCAATTGCGCGCACTTGCGGTTTGGGCAAGCCACCCAGCGGAAAGCGCAGGAAATCCAGTTGCGGCTCGGTCGTGCCATACAGAAAATATGACTGGTCGCGCGCGGGATCGATCGCACGCTGCAAAGTGATCGCGCCGGACTGTTCGACACGCCGCACATAATGCCCGGTGGCCAGGCAATCGGCGCCCAGATCGCGCGCCATACGCAACAGATCGGTGAATTTGGGCCCCATGTTGCAGCGGATGCACGGGATCGGGGTGCGGCCTTGCAGATAGTCGTCGGCAAAGCGTTCGACGACCGCCTCGCGAAAATCGGACTCATGGTCGAACACGTAATGGGCAAAGCCGAGTCGGTCGGCCACGGCGCGCGCGTCGCGGATATCGTCGCCGGCGCAGCACGCGCCCTTGCGGCCGGTGGCCGCACCATGATCGTACAGTTGCAAAGTGATGCCGATGACTTCGGCGCCGCTGGCTGCGGCAAGTGCAGCCACCACCGAGCTGTCGACCCCGCCCGACATCGCCACGACGATACGGCAATCTTTGGCCGGGCGTGGCAAATCAAACAGGGCGGCAGGATCGGCGATCAGATCGGCGGAAAATGGGTGAGGCGAAACAGTCATGGCTTTGCCATAGGGGGTTTTGCATGGCCTTGCCATGGGCAGTGCCAGGTTTGGTTTTGCCGGTGCGCGGCTTGGCCCGATCGGTGCCAACTTGTGTACAAACCCTTCCGCTGGCGTTTCCTTCGGCTTAACTATGCCTAATCCCGAGTAAAAGCCGCCTTTACCGTCCTTTATCCAGCTTGGGTCTAAGGCTGGGCCATGGACATGGCTTTTCCCGAATCTTTCGCGTTCGATTCGCGCCAGGGCGACCTGGCAATGCGGCCGCTAGGCTGGAGCGAATTGTGCGCCCGGCTGATGGCGGCGCAGCAGTTGCGGCGGCTCCAGTCTGGCGCCTGCCATCGCAGCAGCGGCACCAGCGAGGCGCCTGTGCCGGTAGGCAGTTTTCACCAGGTCGCGGCGCACATGCTCGACCGCAGCGAATCGCCTAAGGATTTCATTAACTCAACATCTTCAGCCTATCGCAAAGGCAATCAGGGCACATCTGTCGACAGCCGCGAAAACCCGCTGATCGTGCGCTCTGTGCGCCAAGCCGACGAGAACTGCGATGATTGAAAACCAGAAAATCAAACCTTGCCAGGTGATCGGGCCGTTGGGCGAGCCTTTGACGATCGACGCCTTGCCGCCACCGAGCACTACCCGATTGGTGGTGCGGCGCAAGGCCGAAGTGGTTGCGGCTGTCAACGGTGGGCTTCTGTCGATCGATGAAGTGTGCGAACGTTACAATCTGACGCTTGAAGAATTCGCCTCGTGGCAACGCGCGGTTGATCGTTCGGGCATGCAGGGCTTGCGGGTAACGCGGATCCAGCATTATCGTGATCTGTACGAGCGCCAGCAGAAATATTGAACATTCCTGATCGGGCGGGCATTTGCCCGTTGCGTTGCCGGGCCGCTGGTCGATCATGACCAGCGGCCCGGTTGCGTTCTGGCCCCAAGTTGTTCGTAGAGCGTGAATTGCCACTTGTCGGATCGGGCTCTATGGCACCGGGGAGTTTGCTTAAGAACCACGACGGTTACCATACCGACGTGGTCAGTCTCGCGCCTTTGCGCTAAACTTTATCGCATAGGCGCGAATGTGTGCCGAACAGCGGCTGGCGCGGGTGCATGAGGATTGGGAACGGCTGTGTGGATACTGTGACGTCCAAATCAGATATGACGGGAAAGCTTGATCGGCTTGGTGTGCAGCGCACGCGACCTTCGTCCGGCATGGTGCTGGCAGGCTGTGGCGCCTTGGGCCTGCTTCTGCTTGGCGGCTGGTATGGCGCGAACAAGGTGTTCGCGCCCGCTGCTGCGGCGCAAGCGGACGGCAATGCGCAGACCGTAACAGTGGTCGTGCCCGGACGGATCACGGTGCAGGGCGCGATGACTGCGAGTGGCGTGCTGGCCGCACGCCGCGATCTGCCTGTCGGTATCGCCGGCGAGGGTGGCAAAGTCGTGCAAGTGCTGGTGGATGCGGGCAGCTGGGTGCGCAAGGGCCAGGTGCTGGCCGTGGTTGACCGTTCGGTCCAGACCGAAGAGATCGCCAGCCAGTCGGCCAATGTCGAAGTGCAGCAAGCCAACGCGCGTCTTGCTCAAAACAAGCTCGACCGCTCGCTCAAACTGGTGGCCAACGGCTTTATTTCGAATGCCGATATCGAACAGTTGACCGCCACGCGCGATGCCGCGGTGGCGCAAGTACGCGTGGCGCGCGCCACGCTCGGCCAATTGCGTGCCAGTGCCGCACGGCTCAATGTCATCGCACCCGAAGCCGGCATGGTGCTGACACGACAAGTGGAGCCAGGCCAGATCGTCGGTGGGGCGAGCGGGACGTTGTTCCGCATCGCGCGCGATGGGGAACTGGAAATGCAGGCGCGGCTGTCGGAGAGCAATCTGGCGCGAATGGCGCTCGGCGATCCAGCCGATGTCAACCCCGTCGGCACTACCCAGCATTTTACCGGCCACGTCTGGCAATTGGCGCCGGTGATCGATCCGACTTCGCGGCAGGGCGTCGCCCGGATCGCTTTGCCGTATGACAAGGCTTTGCGCCCCGGCGGGTTTGCCACGGCGACTTTGCGGTCGGGCACCACAACGGCGCCGATCCTGCCCGAATCCGCGATATTGTCGGATGCCAGCGGGGCCTATGTCTATGTCGTGGGCACGGACAACAAAGTCGCGCGCCGCGCGATCGTGATCGGTGATGTGACCCCGCAAGGCATCGCAGTGCTCAAAGGTCTGTCGGGCGATGAGAAGGTGGTGCTGCGCGCGGGCGGGTTCCTTAACCCTGGTGACACGATCAAGCCGGTGATCGACCGCAGCAAATCGGCGGGCACGGTCGCAGCGGCCAAGTGAGCGGACGCCGGACGATCGGCGGCGGCGAGAGGATACGGGCATGAATTTTCGCAATTTGTCGGCGTGGTCGATCCGCAATCCGGTCGTGCCGATCGTGCTCTTTCTGGGGCTGACGATCATTGGCATTTTCGCGTTCATGTCGATGAAAGTGCAGGATACTCCCGATATCGAATTTCCGCTGGTGATCGTGTCGATCTCGCAGCCGGGCGCTGCGCCGACCGAAATCGGCAACCAGATCACCCAGAAAGTCGAATCCAGCGTGCGTTCCATCGCAGGCGTGGACACGATCACGTCGACCGCCAGCGAAGGGCAAAGCACGACCCAGGTCCAGTTCAAGATCGGGCAAGATATCAATGCCGCGGTCAATGAAGTGAAGAACGCGGTGGACCGCGTGCGTGGTGAATTGCCTGAAGGCATTCTTGAACCCCAGGTGTTCAAGGCCGAGACTTCTTCGCAACCGATCGCCTATTTCGCGGTTGCGGCCGATGACATGACGATGGAACAGTTGTCGTGGTATATCGACGACACTGTGGCAAAGCGGCTGCTGGCGATCCCGGGCATGGCCGAAGTCAAGCGTTCGGGCGGGGTTGATCGTGAAATCACGGTCACGCTCGATCCGTCGCGGATGATTGCGCAAGGCATCACTGCAACCCAGATCAACCAGGTCCTGCGGCAGGTAAATCTGAATGCGGCGGGTGGCCGCGCTGAAGTTGCCGGATCGCGCCAGACCGTGCGCGTGCTGGGCAATGCGCGCACGGCCTATGACCTGTCGCAAGTCGAAGTGGGGCTGTCGGCGGGGCATTCGGTGCGACTGGCCGATGTCGCCGATGTGCGCGACGGGTTCAGCGAAGTCACCTCGATTGCCAAGTTCCACGGCAAGCCTGTGGTGACGTTCAGCGTGGCGCGCGCGCGCGGTGAATCCGATGTATCGGTCTACGATGCCACCGTGGTCGAACTCAACAAGCTGGAGGCTGAACAGGGCAAGCGCTTGCGGTTCACCAACTTGTTCAATTCGGTTTCGTATACCCGCGATCAGTATCACAGTTCGATTTCGGCCATGGTCGAAGGCGCGGTGCTGGCCGTGATCGTGGTGTTCTTCTTCTTGCGCGACTGGCGTTCGACGGTTGTGTCGGCGCTGGCAATCCCGCTGTCTTCGATCCCGACGTTCTGGGTGATGACGCTGATGGGCATTACGCTCAACACGATGTCGCTGCTGGCGCTGGGTCTGGTGGCGGGGGTGCTGGTCGACGATGCGATCGTGGAGATCGAGAACATCGTGCGGCATATCCACATGGGCAAGACGCCGTTTCAGGCCGCGATTGATGCCGCTGACGAGATCGGGCTGGCAGTGGTGGCCACGACATTTTCGATCGTCGCGGTGTTCCTGCCGGTGGCGCTGATGCCTGGGGTATCGGGCCAGTTTTTCAAGAATTTCGGTTTGACCGTAGTGGTCGCAGTGCTGTTTTCGCTGCTGGTCGCACGCATGATCACACCGATGGTTGCAGCTTATTTCCTGTCGGTGCAAGGCGAGCGCGAACATGGCGGCGGCGCGTGGATGGACCGCTACATGAAGGTGCTGCACTGGTCGCTCGATACGAGCAAGGCTGCTGCGCGACGCATCGGCCTCGTGCCGCGGCGCAGCCGTTGGTGGTATCCGCTGGTGCTGATCGCGATTGGCTTGGCGGCGATGGTTGCTTTCGTCATGGCCTTTTCAGCGATTTACAAGCCTCTGGCGCTTCTGTCTTTGCCGGGCGCAGTGCCCCCGGTCGCGGCGTTGACAGGCGGGACCCTGGCCGGGGCGCTGGTAATTTTTGCAGGCAGCGTGCTGGCGCGGCTGGGCGGCGGTGCGCTGGCCATCTGGTTCGACTGGATCGTGCTGCGGATACGTGCGCGGCTGGTCGACCATCGCTTGTGGATGATGGGGATCGGCATTGCGTCTTTGGTCCTGACGTTTGTGTTGATGGCCGCGCTGCCCACCCAATTCTTTCCCGACACGGACACCAACGAGAGCCAGATCGTGATCGAGATGGTGCCGGGGACAACGATCCAGCAGACCGAAGCCAAGGCCGATCAGGTGCTTGCGCTGGTTAGCCCGCAACAGGAAGTCGGCATCGCGCTTGAAGACATCAGTGAGGGCAAAGCCAACATTTACATTCAACTGCGGCCTGATCGCAAACGCAGCTCGATCAAGTTTGAGCGCGATCTGACCCCGCAATTGCAGAAATTGCCCGATGCGCGGATCAGCTTTGCCAATCAGAACGGCGGCGGGCCGGGCGGCGGGTCGGGCCGGGCGATCAGTGTGATGCTGTCAGGATCAGATCCCGACTTGTTGCAGCGTACCGCGCAAACACTGGTCGACCAGATGGGCAAGCTGAAGCAGGTTGTGGCACCGCGGATCAGCGCCGATTTGCGTCGGCCCGAAATCGTGATCACGCCCCATTTTGATCTGGCTGCGTCGATGGGTGTCACGACGCAAACGCTCAGCCAGGTAATCCGGATCGCAACCCAGGGCGAGATCAACCAGAACAGCGCCAAATTTTCCTTGTCGGACCGTCAGGTTCCGATCCGGGTCAAGCTGCCGGTTGAATCGCGGCGTGATCTGTCAACGCTCGAAAATCTGCCCGTTCCGACGGTTTCCGGGGAATCGGTACCGCTGTCGCGGGTCGCCACGATCAGCTTCGGATCGGGGCCAACCTCGATCCAGCGCTACAATCAAAGCCGGCGGGTGTTTGTGGGCGCCGATTTGCCGCCCGCTATGCCCAAGGGGACGGCGATGGATGCCATCAATCGGCTGCCGATCATGCAACATTTGCCTGACGGCGTCGCCAACAAGGCGGCGGGCGAAGATCGTTTCCAGGAGGAACTGGTGCGCAATTTCGGCGCAGCGCTGGGATCGGGTGTCCTGCTCGTGTTTTCGGTCCTGGTGCTGCTTTACCACCGGTTCATTTCGCCTCTGGTCAATATGGGGTCATTGTTTCTGGCGCCACTGGGTGGTCTTTTGCTGTTGGCGATGACTGGCAGTGCCATTTCACTGCCGGTGTTCATCGGCATGCTGATGCTGTTCGGGATTGTTGCCAAAAACTCGATCCTGCTTATCGATTTTGCAATCGAGGAGATGGCAGGGGGTCAGACGAAACACACTTCGATTATCGAAGCCGGCCACAAGCGCGCACAGCCTATCGTGATGACAACGGTTGCGATGGTGGCCGGCATGGTGCCGACCGCGCTGTCGTTGGGTGGTGATGGCGGTTGGCGCGCGCCGATGGGGATCGTGGTGATGGGCGGGTTGAGCCTGTCGACACTGCTGACTTTGCTGATCGTGCCGGCCGGCTTCAGCCTGGCCGACGGGTTGGAAAAACGGCTGGGGCCGTGGCTCGCGCGCTATCTGCTCGCGCCCAAGATCGTTGCGCCGACCGGCGAACCCGCAGCGTTGCACCCGGCCGAGTGACATCCCGATCGCGCCATCCGGCCGCACGCGTTCTGGCAGATCCTGCCCGGCGCATGCGGCTGGTGGCAGGCGCCTTGCTGGTGCTGATGGCCGGATTGTTTGTGGTGTCCCGGCGGCTGGTGGGGGTTCACCCGGCCTGGGGTTATGCCGCTGCCTTTGCCGAGGCGGCCATGGTCGGGGGACTGGCCGACTGGTTTGCGGTGACCGCGTTGTTCAGGCGGCCTTTGGGTTTGCCAATCCCGCATACGGCGATCATTCCGGTGAACAAGGATCGCATCGCCGACAGCCTGGCGGGATTTTTGCGCACCAATTTCCTGACTCCGCAGGTGGTGGCGCGCAGGCTGCATCAGCTCGATGCTGCGCGCGTACTGGGCGATTATCTGGCCAATCCGGTGCGCGAATCTGGGCGGATTGGCGACAGTCTGGGGCATTTGCTCGCCGAAATTCTGGAAACGCTCGATCCTGACAAAGTTGGTCGGCCGGCCAAAGCGATGCTGCGCGCGCAAATGGAGCGGATCGAACTGGCTCCGCTGGCGGGGCAGATGCTGCACGGGATGCTGGTTGATGGTCGGCATATGCCGCTCATCGATAGCCTGGTGCGCCGCGCCGGGCTGCTGCTGGAAGCCAATGAAGGCGCGTTGCGGGCCCTGATCCACGATCGCGCGAACACTTTGATGCGCTGGACCCGGCTTGATGACCGATTGGCCAGTGCCTTGCTCGATGCGCTCTATGCGCTGCTGGCCGAAACACTGGTTGACCCCGCACATCCCTTGCGCGTGAAAATCGATGAAACGCTGAGCAATTTGGCGCAAGACCTCGTCAACGACCCGGCTTTGGCGCAGCGGGTGGCGCGCATGAAGTCCGATGCTTTGGGCAATGCCGCCTTTGCCGCCTGGCTTGACGGCATCTGGGAACGCAGCCGCGCCGGCTTGATCACGCTGTTGCGCGCGCCGGGCGACGGGGCGGGGGAATTCGGCGCAGGGTTGGCCGGATTTGGCCGTGCCTTGGGTAACGATCCGGCGTTGCGGGCCATGGTCAACCGCTTTGCCCGGCGCGCGCTGGCGGGCCTGGCCAATCGTCATGGCGGTGACATTGTGCGGATCGTATCCGAAACCGTTCGCCGCTGGGATGGGCGTACGGTGTCGGCGCGGATCGAGGGTGCGGTCGGACGTGATCTGCAATTCATTCGTATCAACGGGACGCTGGTCGGTGGGCTGGTCGGATTGGCGTTGCACGCGGTGGAACACTTGATTTAACCAGCCGGTATGACCGACGCCTTGATCACGACCGACCGGCT
>CAIPWG010000048.1 GCA_903868655.1 uncultured Sphingomonadales bacterium | reverse complement strand
TCGAGAGTCATCACCCGGCCATTGGTGCGATCCCAATCGATTTCGGGCACGCGATACCCGGCAAAGGCATGCATCTGTTCGGCCAGTTCCGACGCGGATGCCGCTTCGCGTCGCAGATCGAGCTCGCGCATGGTCCAGCGGCGCAGATTGGCGATCACCATCCGGGGGCGCAGACGGCGGGCTTCGCCGCCCAGCCCTTCGAGATGCGCCGCTGCCCATTCATAGGTCGCGATGTCGCGCGCAAATCGTTCGCGCACGCCGGGACGCAACACTTTCACTGCCATCTGGCGACCATCGGTGGTTGTGGCGCGGTGCACTTGCGCAATTGACGCCGCGCCCACCGGGACCGGGTCAAACGTGGCAAACACGCTTTCCAACGGGCGTTCAAAGCTTGCTTCGATAGCTTGGCGGATCACCGAAAAATCGAGCGGGGGCAATTGGTCCTGCAACGCCAGCAGATTGTGTGCGGCGGCATCGCCGACCAGATCGGGGCGAGTGGCCAGCGTTTGCCCCAGTTTGATCGCAGCAGGACCGATTGCGGCAAAGGCGCCGGCGTAATCGGGCACTTTGGGTTGAAACGTGCCAAACCGGGCAAGGCGGCATAGTCTGCGCACCGCAGCCGGGGTATTGGCATCGCGTTCGATCCCGCGCAGCGCGCCGTGGCGGGCCAGCACCCGGCCCCAACCCAGCAGGCGGCCGATATGGACAAGGTCTGACACTGTCACAGGCTGAACCTTTTAGACTTTCCAGCCGGAATGGATCGCGACCAGTCCGCCCAAAATCGGTTCGACTTTGACCCGGGCAAAGCCTGCTTCGCGGATCATCGTGGCGAATGCGGGCATTGTTGGAAAACGGCGAATCGATTCGATCAGATAACGGTACGAATCCGGGTCATCGGCGATGATCTTGCCGATTTGCGGAACGACGTGGTGCGAATACAGATCATAGGCCTGCGCAAAGCCCGGCCATTGTGTGGTCGAAAATTCAAGGCAGAAAAACCGCCCGCCGAATTTCAGCACGCGATGCGCCTCAGCCAGCGCGCGATCGATATGCGTCACGTTGCGAATGCCAAATGCGATTGTATAGGCATCGAAACTGCGGTCAGCGAAATCCAACGTTTCGGCATTCTGGCAAGACCAGTCCAGCCCGGATATTCCACGTTTTTCTGCGCGTTCAATGCCGACATCCAGCATGTCCTGATTGATGTCGGATACGGTGACATGTGCTCCGCTGCGCGCCATGCGAAACGCGATATCGCCGGTGCCGCCTGCCATATCGAGCACCTTTTCTCCGTCGCGCGGTTTAACCCGGGCGACGAAACGGTCTTTCCACAGCCGGTGCATGCCGCCCGACATGGCATCGTTCATGACATCGTATTTTTTCGCGACATTCGAAAAAACCGCGCCCACCCGCGCGACTTTTTCTTCTGCTGGAATGTCTTCGTATCCGAATGAGGCGGTTTCGTGGGGGCTGTCGCTGGTGGTCATGCGCGATCCTCTAATCCCAATTGTTCGCTCGGCAAAGCCTGATAGGTCACATTGCTCTTTTGTCTGGATGCGAGTTGACCTGACCCATGCCCGAATTGCCCGAAGTCGAAACCACAGTGCGCGGTCTGGCCACGGTTCTGGCCGGGGACCGGCTGGTACGGGTCGCGGTAAACCGCCCTGATCTGCGTCGTCCGTTTCCGGTTGACCTGGTTCAGGCGATGACCGGCGCACGGGTGGTTGCGCTGGGGCGGCGTGCGAAATACGGCCTGATCCAGACCGACCGGGGGCAGACCATGGTTTTTCACCTTGGCATGTCGGGTCGTTGGCGCATCGATCCGGCGCAGGGCGACAAACACGATCACCTGGTGCTGGAAACCGGTCGCGGCCACGTGCTGGTGCTTAACGATGCGCGCCGGTTCGGCTCTGTCGATCTGGTGGATACCGAGCAGCTTGACCAGTTTGCGCCGTTTGCTGCGCTCGGTCCCGAACCATTGGGCCCTGATCTGACTGTGGGGCACCTGGCGCGTGCATTTGCCGGGCGGATCGCGGCGGTAAAGCTGTTGCTGCTCGATCAGCGGGTAGTGGCTGGCCTTGGCAATATCTATGTCTGCGAAGCGTTGCATCGCGCGCGGATACATCCCGAACGTGAAGGCGGCAAAGTGTCGCGCGCTGCGCTGGTGCGGCTCGTGCCCGAAATCCGCGCGGTTCTG
>CAIPWG010000047.1 GCA_903868655.1 uncultured Sphingomonadales bacterium | reverse complement strand
TGGCTTGATGGAAATGAGCCGTCAACGGCTGCGCACCGGGGTTTTGGAAGCAACCACCCGCGCCTGCCCGCATTGCGACGGGTCCGGCTTGGTGCGTACAGCCTCCTCGGCAGGCCTGTCGGCCTTGCGCATGATTGAAGATGAAGCGGCCAAGGGCAGAGGCAATATCATCACGCTCTTTGCCAGCCAGGAAGCTGCGATCTACGTGCTCAACGCCAAGCGCGCTGATTTGGCCGAAATCGAAGCGCGTTATGGCGTCGCGGTTGAAGTGATCCCCGAAGGTGAAAACGAAGGCGCGAAAATGCGCGTCGCTTCGCGGGGGCCACGGCCCGAATTCACCCCACGCTTTGAACCGATCCTCGAACCCATCGAAGACGATGTGATCGAGGACGAAGAAGAGTTCGAGGACGAAGTCGAAGACGACACCGCCGAACCACGTGAACCGCGCGAACCGCGCGAACCGCGCGCGGACGGTGAAAGCGACAGCAGCCGCCGCAAGCGTCGCCGTCGTCGGCGTGGCCGCAATCGCGATCGGGCCGAGGGCGGTGATACTGCTGGCGAAGGCGCAGCCAACGACGATGCCGAAGACGACACCGTAGGCGATGATGAGACTGCGCAAGTCGAGGGCGAGCGCGCAGAGGAAGCCGGCGAAGGCGAAGGCGCAACCAGCGATGGTCGTCGCAAACGTCGGCGGCGCAACCGTCGGCGGCGTAACCGCGATGGATCGCCCATGGGCGAACAACTCGGCGATGAAGCTGGCGAAACCGAAGCGGATGACGATGCCGTGCCGGTCCCCGTGGTGGAGGAAGCGCCTGTTGAAGCCGAAGCCGAAGCACCGGCCAAGCCCAAGCGTGGGCGCCGCAAAAAGGTCGTAACCGAAGCAGAAGCCGAAGCCCCGATGGAGGTTGCAGCGCCTGTCGAAGTCGAAGCCCCGGCCGCGCCGGTTGAAGCCGAAGCCAAACCCAAGCGCACGCGTCGCAAAAAGGTCGATGCCGAACCCGTGGCCGAAACTGCCCCAGCGGCTGAGACACCTGAGGTTGAAGCCACAGAGGAAGCTGCAGCCAAGCCCAAGCGCACTCGGCGTAAAAAGGCCGATGCGGAAATTGTGGCTGAAACACCGGCCGCACCTGCCGCCGATACGGTTGAGAGCCCTGCGTCTGCACCGGATGCAGCAACAGCGCCGGAAACCGCGGAAGAACCTGCCGTGCCCCGGCGCGGTTGGTGGCAGCGCACGTTCGGCGAATGATCGGACATGCCCCCGCCCGTCTGCCATCCCGATCGGGATCGGACACGTGGGCGGGGGCAGCGTATAACGCATGACTGAGACCTCGCTTCGTCTCGCTATCTGGCAACAGCCAGGCCTTTGTGGTCAGCCAGAAACCATGCTCGACCGCTTGTCCGTGCTGCTGGACAGTGGCGCGCTTTGTGCGACTGATTTGCTGGTTCTGCCCGAACTGTGGACCAGCGGATATTTTGATGCCGCAGCAATCGAACGCTCCAGCGAGCCTGCCAACGGCCCATGGCAAACCCGGATCGCCGGATTGGCACGCGCGCACAAGATCGCCATAGCGCATGGCTTTCCCGAACTGCATGATGGCCAGCGCTACAACACTGTACGGTTGTTCGGCCCCGATGGCGGCGATCTGCTGAACTATCGCAAAGTCAATTTGTGGGGCGACTACGAACGCGCTCTGTTTGCGGCTGGTGATCAGCCCAGTGGACTTGCCACTTTGCACGGTTGGCGAATCGGCTTTTCGATCTGTTATGATACCGAATTTCCTGAAACCGTACGCGATCTGGCGGTGCGCGGAGCCCATCTGGTGCTGGCACCGACCGCTTGCGGTGCTGAATTTCCGATCGTGGCAGAGGCAGTGATCCGGGTTCGTGCGTTGGAAAATGGGCTGTGGCTGGCGTTTGCCAACCGATCGGGCAGTGAACAAGACTACCCGTTCG
>CAIPWG010000046.1 GCA_903868655.1 uncultured Sphingomonadales bacterium | reverse complement strand
GTGAAACTTTGCGCACATACACTGTCGATGGCGGCCTTCAGGAACCGTTCCCCATTGTAAACGCTCAGCGCGACGCTCACTGCAGGGCGGTATTGGGCAGGCGTCATGGGCGAAACTTCTCTCTTCGACAGAAACGTACCGTTCGCCCCGGGGGCAAGACCTCTCAACCAAGCGAGAGGTTTTAACAGGGTGGCCGACCAAACCTTGGCCCATGCACCGTCTCCTATACCGGACGCTTTAAACGAGGGGATATTTCAAAATTTATAAATTCATTGCCGCCTAAGCGTTAGTCAGCAATTTCGTCGATCCGGCAGGACTCGGTGAAAGCCAGCGGGTTGGCTCTTTTGTGGCGCAATGGCCTGTCAGCATTGGGAGAGATATTTTTGAGCCAGTCGAAGCGTACCATGATCATGAAGCATGCGGTCGAGCGTGCCGCGATATGGTGCGCCGTTATCGTCGGCATCGTTCTGTTTGCGGAAACGATGCGCGCCATGATGCTGCGCGGGCCATGGTATGATGAATTCTACACGCTTTACGTCACCCGCTCCGGCTCATCATGGCGTGATTTGCTGTTCAATCACTGGCTGACCGATAACCATCCGCCACTGTTCTATGCTCTCAGCCGAGCGACGAATTGGCTGGGCGAGACGGTCGAACAGCGCCGATGGGTTAACCTTGCCGTCTTTGCCATCGGCGCAGGGGGAGTTTTTTGCCTTGGTCGCAGCGGTGATGGAACGGCACGCAGGGCGATTGCGCTGTTCGTCATTGGGCTTTGCGCCGTGACCCCGGCATTGCAATTTGGCGCGGAGTTGCGTTCCAATTATCTCGCGTTCGTTTCGGCCACTTTGGCCAATATCGCGCTGGTGTCGTTCGTTTATCCTCATGCCGAGCCAAGCCGACGCCAAAGCCTTGGTCTGATACTTGCGCTGACGTTGGCCTTGAATGTTCATTATGCCGCGACCGTCATCATCATGGCGATCGCAGGCGCGTTTGGCGCAAGGCTGGTGCTGGCGCGCGACTGGCGCGGAATGGCGCGCCTGATGGCCTGTGGCATTGTGGCCTCCCTGCCCTTGATCGTAACACTTGCGCTGCAACTCGGGCGGATCGAAAACAACACGCGCTCGTTCTGGATACCCCCCGGCATCAACGCTGCGCGCTGGACCATCCAAAACGTCGTGGTGGCAACGCTCAGCACCAATTGGCCTCTGACATTGAGCGGTGGCATTGGAATCGCATGGCAAGCGCGCGCCGATTGGCGTGAACGACGGCTCTCCTCTCGCTTGGGCCTGTGCCTCACACTTGGCGCCGGGGTCGGTCTGGCCATTGTCCTGTTGCTGGCTATCCAGACTTGGCGTCCGTTCGTCATCAGCCGTTATCTGATCGCTTTGATACCGGCAGTCTTGTTGCCGCTGGCCATCGGCAGCGAAGCCGTATTGCGTAGGCTGGACAAGCGGGCCGGCGCGGCACTGCTGCTGCTGATTGCAGTTTCAACGCTGGTCAGCATCCAGCAGAACTTTCGTGCAACGGTAAAGCTGCCGTCTTGGAATGGCACCTCCGCTGCTGTCGCGGCATACGTCCACCAATGTCCGGGAACGCTTGTCCATGTCGATACCACCGGCAATGCCGCGGTCCTGGCTCTCGCACCGCCGGACAATGCCTTGGTGGTCCCGCAGGCCTACCGTTGGATGGCTGCCCGTTACGGATTCGCGCTGGAACCTGACCAATCGCGTCGTATGGCGATGGTTTGCCCCACGATATTCTGGACAGACCATGCCGCAGGCCAGAAATTCACATTGAGGGAACGGATCATCAGCCTGCGCCAGCAGGGCTTTTCCATCCGCTCCGCTACGATGCAGACTATTGACGACGGCTGGCTGCTGATCACATATCCAGATCGCTGATAATCATCGCGTTCGCGACCGCTATTTGCCGCCGGTTTGAACGCAGGGCATGCTCGATGAACAATAAACGGTCGATGGCATGTGGCCATCCCATTTTTGCACCCACTCATACGAGACCAGCGCCGGATTTTTGGCGATCGCCTCTGCCTTCACGCGCATCGAATCCGCATCCGCCTGCGCTTTGATCATGGTCGATTTGGCATTGGCTTCCACCGTCTGCTCGTTGGCCACGGCGGCTTGCGCTTCCTGCTCGTTATGAATCTTGGCATTGATCTGGGTCAGGATGTTTTCGGGAATACGGATTGGCCCGGCCCAGAACATCTGTTCGATCACCAGGCCCGAAGGTGCAAAATAATCTTGCACTTTGCGTTGGGCAGCTGCCACAAGCTCGCCCTTGCGGGGGCCATAGATTTCTTCGATGCTCATCAACGATGCCGCGTTAACGACTGCTGACCGGATCTGGTTGCGCAACGGCCCGGCAATCACGCCTTCCATATCCATACGATACTTCTGAAACAGGATCGGCGCCTTGGTGGGATCAACATGGTACGCAACCGATACGTCACCCGCAACGATCAGTCCCGATTTGTCCTGAAACGAAAACTCTTCGTTGATCGCACGCCCTTCGGCTGTGGACTTCGTCCAGGTGTAAGTCTGGGTCGAAATCGGATATTCATAAATGCTGGTGCCCGGCCCCAAGAAATACGTACCGACGCCCAAGGGGGTACTGTCGACCCCGGCGCTCGATCCATATTGGTTGACCCGCACCCCGACATTGCCCGGGGTTACGCGGCTGCACGATGACAAGCTGCCCGCGGCGACCAGGAGCACGATCACCCCACCCATCGCAACCGTCCTACGCTTTATCATCATCATGGGTAAGCTCCCTGTTTTTGAACGCGAGGTTGATGACGTGGACACCCCGCAAGCCACGAAATACCGCCACGGTGTCGAGCAAAACGAGGCCGAGGCTACCGAAAAATGCCGCAACCAAACGGCTGTCGCTGTGGGCATTCACGAGATCGGGAAGCGCGATCAGCCACCAGCTAAAATTCAGGGCAAAAGTGACCACCAGGCAGATGATCAACGCGGCCACACCTATTTCAGGATAAGTCTTGAAAACATCGACCCAATGCCGTCCGTCCTGATCAGACATCGCGACACACGCTGATGAAGGCCATACAGCCAACTGGCAAATAAAATGCGCCGTCGAAAACCAACGTTTATTTGACCTTTTCAATCCAGCTACACAGTTTTCTCTCAAAACAGACTGTGTCAGCCGCACAATTTTAATACGGTTTTTGGGGCTGTCAACAACCGACATCCAAAGAAAAAGGCTCGCTCAAGCGGCATATCATGGGCGCCAGCAACTGGCTGCACACGCCCTATTTCCGCGATGGCGGGGATTTGCAGCGTCGGGCATCGGACCTGTCGCGCGCGCTCTATGATCTGCCCAAG
>CAIPWG010000045.1 GCA_903868655.1 uncultured Sphingomonadales bacterium | reverse complement strand
CCCCTGTGGGCTGCGGCGATGGTCCAGGCGGGTTTCCATCCATTCCATCGAACCGTGCGCGCCATCGCCCAACCATTGTTCGAGCCGCTGTGCGCGCACCGGATCTTCGCCCGCGCTGGCAAAGCCGCACGCGGCAAATCCCAGTGCGTGTGCCTCGTCCCTGATTTTTTCGGCAAATCCTGCGACGTCGTTAACCAAACTTGCTGCCCCGTCCGTTCATGGCCTAGAGTTCATGGACCGGTTTATGAAACTGGTACCAGCGGCAAGCTTTGTGGGGGATTTGGTGGCAATGAGCAATGCGGAGGACATCGTTGCGCTCCGGGCCAGCAAGGACATGGCGATCGAGGCGCATGGTCTGGTCAAACGGTTCGATGGCACGACCGCGGTCTATGGCGTGGATATCGCGGTGCCGCGCGGGTCGATCTATGGCGTGCTCGGCCCCAATGGCGCAGGCAAGACCACGACATTGCGCATGTTGCTGGGGATCATCGATCCCGACGCCGGTTACCGCCGTGTGCTGGGCAGCGAACGCCCGACCGAAGTTGCCCGGCGGATCGGCTATTTGCCGGAAGAACGCGGGCTTTATCCCTCGATGAAAGCGTTTGAGGCGATTGCCTTTCTGGCGGCCTTGCGCGGCGTGCCGCTGGCCGAGGGACGGCGGCGCGCGCGGGTCATGTTGGAAGAATATGGCCTGGCCCATGCTGCCGATCGGCAGATTCGCCAATTGTCCAAGGGCATGGCGCAACAAGTGCAGCTGATTGGCACGCTGGTCCACAATCCCGATCTGGTGGTGCTCGATGAACCGTTCTCGGGGCTCGACGCGCTTAACCAGGGGCGACTGGAACAATTGATCCGCAGCCTTGCGGCGCGCGGTGCCACAGTGCTGTTTTCCACGCATGTGATCGCGCATGCCGAACGGATGTGTGATCAGGTGGCGATCATTGCCGGGGGCAAAGTGCCTTTTGCCGGGCCGGTGGATGTCGCGCGCGATCGTTTGCGCCCGCAAGTGCGGCTGGAAACACGCGTTGCTGACGGTGCATGGCGCAAGGCTCTGCCTGCCGAGGCACGCTGCGATGTGAAGGCGGGCGGCAATGCCTTCTGGTATTTCTCGTTGCCGGAAACCGGGGTCGAGCCGCTGCTGCGTGCGCTGATCGAAGGCAATGCCGGGATCCTGAGCCTGTCAATTGAACGCGCCGGGCTGCACGATGCATTCGTGGCGATTGCGGGAGAGGCGGCGGCACGCGCGCTCGAAGAAAATCGCGAAGAAGCCGAAAGTTTGATCAAAAAGGGGCGTCGCTGATGTTTGCCGAACGGTTGCGCGCCGCATGGGTCATTGGCCGCCGCGATTTTGTGGCTGTGGTCTTTTCAAAGGCGTTCATATTTTTCCTGCTCGGGCCATTGTTTCCGATCATCGTCGGATTTTTCGCCGGGATGATTGGCGCCAGCGTGCAGCACGATCTCGATCGTGCGGTCGTCGGTATTGCCATGCCCGCGCACGAGGGCGACCGGCTGGTCATGGCGCGCGCTGCATTGGTGGCGACCATGCCAGGGGCCGTGCCCGAATTCGAGGTCATCGACCGTCTGCGTCCGGGCGAACAGTTTGATGCACGGGCCGTGCTGAAAAGCCGGCAATTGGCAGCGGTGGTCACCGGTACACTCGATGCGCCGGTACTGACTGCGACCGAGGGAAGGATCGCGGACTGGCGCGGGATGATCAGCCTGTTTGCCGCGCATGCGCGGTCAGACACGCCAACGCCACTTGCCGAAGTGCGCACCGATGTTGTCGTGACGAGCGCGGCGCATGAACACAACGGCCAGGTAGTCACCGCGCAAGCCGGGCAACTGCTGCTGTTCTTGCTGACGATGTTGCTGGCAGGCATGGTGTTGTCGAATCTGGTCGAGGAAAAAGCCAACAAGATTATCGAGGTTCTGGCCGCGTCGATGCCGATGGATGCCTTGTTCATGGGCAAGCTGTTTGCGATGCTGGCGGTCAGCATGGTCGGCATCGCGGTCTGGGCGAGCGGTTATGGCGTGATGGTGGTGTTTGGCGCACGGTCGATCCCTTTGCTGGCGACACCCGCGGTTGGCTGGCCGGCGTTCCTGGGGCTGGGTTTTGTCTATTTCGCGATGGCTTATCTCCTGCTGGGGTCAATGTTTCTGGCGATCGGCGGCATGGCCAATACCGTGCGCGAAGTTCAGACATTGTCGATGCCCGCGACGATGATGCAATTGATCGTGTTCTTCCTCGCCAGCTTTGCGTTGGCACGGCCGGGCAGCACCATCGAACTGGTCGCCCAGGTGTTTCCGATCAGTTCGCCATACGCGATGCTGGCCTATGGCGCGCAACATCCCGCCCTGATGCCGCATGTTCTGGCGCTGGGCTGGCAGGGGCTGTGGGTGGTGATCATGGTGCGCGGCGGGGCGCTGCTGTTCCGCCGCTCGGTGATGAAATCAGGGCCGGCGCGGGTGCGCAAACACAAATCGGTTTCGGCGTGAAAAGCTTATTGACATGAATGTAGGTTAAAGGAATATTCCCATCAGAATGGGGCGAACAACGCCCTTCACGGAGGATTCCCGATGGCCACACAACTCGCGCCCGACGTTGCATCGCCCTATCGTACTTCGCCCACTGCGGTGGCCGCGTTCGAAGAATGGCTGAAGGCCAATCCGAACGCGCGTCCGGTACACACGCACCCGTGGGATGTCAGCCGTTCCGACATCTATCTGAACGACACGTGGGGCCCGATCTTTGCGCAAATGCGCGAAGAGGCGCCGGTGAACAAAGTGACCGGCACGCCATATGGCGATTACTGGAATATCACCACGCACAAGGCGGTGATGCACGTCGAATCGCTGCCCGAGCTGTTTTCGTCCTCATGGCAGCACGGCGGCATCACGATCGGTGATCCGCCTGAAGAAGTCGATCCGGCGGTAATGGCCGAACGCCAGTTGCCGATGTTTATCGCCATGGACCGTCCCGAACACACCGGTCAGCGCCGCACGGTCGCACCTGCGTTCACACCGGCGGAAATCGTGCGGATGGAAACCGAAATTCGTCAGCGCACCGCGCACTTGCTCGACACGCTGCCGATCGGTGAGCAGTTTGACTGGGTTGACAAAGTTTCGATCGAATTGACGACGGGTATGTTGGCGATCCTGTTCGGGTTTCCGTGGGATGATCGCCGCCTGCTGACCTTCTGGTCCGATTGGGCGGGCGATGTCGAGCTGACCCTGGCGCGCGATCTGGCTGATACCCGGTTCAGCATTCTGGGCGAAATGGCGCAATATTTCGGCCGCCTGTGGATGGAACGCATGGGCAAAGCGCCTAGCCCCGATCTGATTTCGATGATGATCCATTCGCCCGCGATGAACCATATGAGCCCGCAGGAATTCATGGGCAATCTGGTGCTGTTGATCGTGGGTGGCAACGACACCACGCGCAACACGATGTCGGGCATCATCCACGCGCTGCATACATTTCCCGATCAGCGCGAAATTCTGGAAAACGATCGGTCGCTGATCCCCAACACGGTGCAGGAATGCCTGCGTTTCGTTACGCCGCTGGCGCATATGCGCCGTACCGCCACCGCCGATACCGAGCTGTTTGGCCAACAGATCAGCGCGGGCGACAAAATGGTGATGTGGTACCTTTCAGCCAACCGCGACGCCTCGGTCTTTGCCAACCCCGACAAGCTGATCGTGACACGCGAGAATGCGCGTCGCCACTTGTCGTTCGGGCACGGCATCCATCGCTGCGTGGGGGCCCGTCTGGCCGAACTGCAATTGCGCGTGTTGCTGGAAGAAATGCACGAACGGCGGTTGCGGGTGCATGTGACGGGTGCGGTTGAACGGGTCCGCGCCAACTTTGTCCACGGCTTCCGTCGCCTGGATGTCACGGTTGAACGCATCTGAGGGGGGCAGGGCGCAGGATGGTCATCTGGCATTCATCCTGCGCACCCCATCCAGGCTGGGTCTCGCGGCGGACATGATTGCCCCCCGACACCAATCTGCCGAGACACCGCCGCACAGGTCTTGGCTGTCATGCCAAAAGGGCCGTCACGCAAAAAGCCCCGCCGAGGCGGGGCTTTTTTAATGCGCGCGGCACGCGGTGGCGTACCGGCTGAACAATCAGGCGGCGGTGGCAGCCTTCTTCAGCTCGCGCTTGACCTTTACGGCGCGCGTGCTGAGATCGTCATCGCTGGTCTTCAGCAGCCAGTTGTCGAGCCCACCGTTGTGTTCGACCGAGCGCAAGCCATGCGTCGAGACGCGGAAACGGAAGCTGCGATCGAGCTTTTCCGACATCAGCGTCACGTTCTGCAGGTTGGGCAGAAACACGCGCTTGGTCTTGTTGTTGGCGTGGCTCACGTTGTGACCGACTTGGCGGCCCTTACCGGTCAGTTCGCAGATGCGCGACATGGCTTAAAACTCGCTTATGTTCGTATGATATGAATTTGGAATGGGAGCCCTTATCGATTCACGAGGCGAAGTCAAGGATTCGCAGACAGGCACCTGCCGTGCTAGCGCACGATCATGACACCGCGTTGGCCTTTGCCCGAACCGATGCGCCTTGCCCTGGCGCAGGCCGCTGCGGCTGCCGATGCGGGCGCTGTGCCGATTGGCGCGGTGGTGGTCAAGGATGGCGCGGTTGTGGCGATGGCGCACAATGGCCCGCGCGAGACCCACGACCCTACTGCACATGCAGAAATCATTGCGATTCGCGCCGCGGCGGCCTCCTTGCGGCAGGATCGTCTTGACGGTTGTGATTTGTGGGTCACGCTTGAACCTTGCGCGATGTGTGCCGGCGCCATTGTCCACGCGCGGATTGCACGGGTCTATTATGCGGCGCCCGATGCCAAAGGCGGCGCGGTCGAACACGGCGCGCGGATATTCGATCAGCCCACTGCATTGCATCGACCCGAAGTCTATAGCGGCATGGGCGAGGCCGAAGCTGCCGACCAGTTGCGCCGATTCTTTCGTGAACGGCGTTAGCGCTGGGTTATCGTGATCCGGGTCGTGTCAGGTGTGCCGGGCGCGGGGCATGGGACAGGGTGAAACCGGTGGTCATGGCACAAATGCAGTTCCTGCAAAGTGCCGTCTGCGTCCAGCATCAGGCCGATGGCGGCGCGCGGATAACGCGGATTGGCCACGGCAAAGGCGGCGCGCAGCGTGCCTGCGGTCAAGTCTGATCGCCGTGCCAGTGCGGCCATGTCGGGCATGTGCAGCGCATGGAACATCCGCGAACTTTGCGCGAAATAGGCCTGAGGGCTGGTGGCCATGCAGGTGCCGTGCTTGCCCCATTCGTGCGCGATCAGGCTGACCGACGGCGTGGTACACAACATGTGGTTTACCACATAGGCAGGCACTTGCGTGGTGGCGGGGCTTGGTGCCGGGCACCATTGCGGCCAGGTGCCATTGTCACTGTCGGGCCATAAGCCATGCAGAACAAACCCAAAGCGAGCACGTGCGCCCTGGCATTCGAGATCATGCGTGGGATGGCGCCTGCACACGTCTGGGGCCCAGGTAAGCGCCAGTGTGTAATGGGTGATCGGCAGGGCGCGGCTGGGGCCATCGGGTGCGGCCAAGGGCGCAGCGGTGGTTACCGTAGGCGCCGCGCAGACGCCTGGCTGGGCCGCTGCGGGCGATGCCACCAACGCCAGACCAAGCCATGCATGGCGGATCATAGCGGGGTGAAGTCCAGCCCGATATCGGCCGCCGGCGCGCTTTGCGTCAGGCGCCCGACCGAGATGAAGTCGACGCCAGTGGCCGCAATTGCTGCAATCGTGTCGAGCCGCACGCCGCCCGATGCTTCGCAAGGCACACGCGCGGCGACCAGTGCCAGCGCAGTGCGCAACATGTCGGGGCCCATATTGTCGAGCAGCAAGCGGGTGGCGCCTGCTTGCAAGGCAGGCTCGATCTGGTCGATCCGATCCACTTCGCAGATGACTTCGCGCACGCCTGCACCCAGCGCGCGGCGCACCGCCTCTGCCACACCGCCTGCGACCGCGACATGGTTGTCCTTGATCATCGCGGCATCATACAAGCCCATACGGTGATTGTGCCCGCCACCAGTGCGCACGGCGTATTTTTCGAGCACGCGCAGCCCCGGAATGGTCTTGCGGGTGTCGAGCAGCCGTGCGCGTGTCGTGCCCATGGCATCGACATAAGTGCGGGTCAGCGTGGCAATACCGGTCAGATGCTGCACGGTGTTGAGCGCGCTGCGTTCGGCAGTCAGCAAGGCGCGTGCCGATCCCGCAATGCGCATCAATGCGGTCCCGGGTGCCACGCGTGCGCCTTCATCGACCAACAGCGCGATATCAGCCAGCGGATCGAGCGCACGGAAAAATGCCGCAGCGATCGGTAGCCCGCACACGCTGACCGCATCGCGGCTGTCCATCACTCCGGCGAAACGCGCTGTGGCGGGGATCACACTCGCGCTGGTGACATCATGCCCACCGCCGGGCACGCCCGTGCCCAAATCTTCTGCGAGCGTGCGGGCGATAAAGGCATCGAGGTCGAAACCGGGCAGGGTGAACGGGTGTAGCAGGGGGTCTGTCATGGTTTGCCGCATAGCGCCTTAATGAACAAAGCGCGCGACAACATCGCGATAGGACCGGCTGACTTTGACTTCGGCACCCGACTGCAGCACCAGAAAGCATTCGCCATTGGTGTGCGGGCGCACTTGGCGGACCTGATCAAGATTGACGATTTTTGAACGGTGCACGCGCTGGAACACGCGCGGGTCGAGCCGGCGTTCGAGATCTTTCATCGTTTCGCGCAGGATCAGCGAATTGTCACCGGTGTAGATGCACATGTAATCACCGGCGGCTTCGATGCGTTCGATCGAGTCGACATCAACACGGAAAATCTGGCCGCGATCCTTGATGTTGATGAGTTTTTCAAAGCGGCCGGCAGCATGTTCACCGTCTTCGACCATTTCGGGCATCGCATCGGGCGCGACTTCGGCCAGCACGATTTTCAGCTTTTCGACTTCTTCCAACCCTCGCTTTTCAGCTAAGCGCGTGCGGGCACGATCAAGCGCGTCGGCCAGGCGGTCTTCGTCGACGGGCTTGAGCAGATAATCGACCGCATTGGCTTCAAACGCCTTGAGCGCATGTTCGGAATAAGCAGTGACAAACACGAACAGCGGCGGGTCGATTTCCATCACGCCTTTGACGACGCTGAAACCGTCAAAGCCGGGCATCTGGATGTCGAGAAACACCAGATCGGGCTTTTCGGTCTTGATTTTGCGAATCGCTTCGCGGCCGTTGGCGCATGTGTCGATAATTTCGACATCTGGAAACGCGGCCAGTCGCAGTTGCAGGCCCTGAATGGCCAGCTTTTCATCGTCAACAAGGATCGTGCGGATAGTCATGGCGTTTCCTTGGACCGTAATAGGTGTAGCTTAGCCTGCCACCGCGGGCTTTAGCACAGGATGAACAGATCGGACGGTGGTGGCGCGCGGTGGACGGGCTTCGAACGGCAGTTCGATCGTCACGACCAGCCCACCTTCGGCCCCCGTGGCAATGTCGAAACGCTGCTGGTCACCATAAGCCTGCCCCAGCCGATCGCGGATATTGGCGAGCCCTACGCCTGTTGAAACATTGCCCGGGCGCAGTTGGTCATGGCTCTTGCCAAACAGTTCGGCAGGATCGGTATCGGGTTCGAGTCCCGGCCCGGTGTCGGATACGACGATGCGCAGCACGTTGCCGATCACATCGGCATGAACCGTTATTTCCGCGCCTTCTTCCAGTGGGCTGACCGCATATTTGATCGCGTTTTCGACCAGAGGCTGAAGCAGCAGCGACGGCATCAGGGCATGCGCGGCGGGTTCCTCGATATCGAACCGGGTGCGCAGCCGGTCTTCGAAGCGCATGCGTTCAATGTCGAGATAGAGCTTCAGCGTTTCGACTTCCTGCGCGACAGTGACTTGCGCAGTAGGTTCGTTAATCAGGGTATAGCGCAGGAATGCCGACAGGCGGGACAGCATCGCGTTGGCCGGCTCGGTCTGTTTGAGCAGCACCAGCGTCGAGATCGAATTGAGCGTGTTGAACAGGAAATGCGGATTCAGCTGATACCGCAGCATGGCCAGTTGCGCGCTGGTGGCCTGGTTTTCCAGATGCAGCAGCTGGTCGTTCTGTTCTTCAACCTGAATGTAGAAATTGATGGCATAGTAGAGCGCGGACCACGCCCCGAGCAGTGTCAGATCGAGGTAGAACACACCCAGGAACAGCTGGGCAAAGCTCGATTCGGCGTTGATGCGATAAAGGCTGACTA
This sequence comes from uncultured Sphingomonadales bacterium, assembly GCA_903868655.1. Classification (GTDB taxonomy): domain Bacteria; phylum Pseudomonadota; class Alphaproteobacteria; order Sphingomonadales; family Sphingomonadaceae; genus Novosphingobium. The sequence continues at coordinate 4,541 of CAIPWG010000045.1, read as the reverse complement.
CCCACGAATCGATGAAGGCATAAAGCCCGACCGCAATCGCCAGAACGATCGAGGTCACTCCCCAGGTGATCAGCGCGCGGCGATTGATCAACGAACGATAGATGACCGACAGGATCAGCGAGATCGAAAACCCGGTGATCGTGGCAATGATCACAATAACCAGAAACGACCACGGCACCGCGTTGGCAAGGCTCGACATCGCGCGCAACACCATCGCCCCGCCCCAGCCAAGGAATTGCAGGCGCCAAAACGCGCGGTTCTTGTTGCCGAAGAACGGCGTGGGGGGAAGCGGCAGCATCGCCATAGCAGGTCAGCTTAGCCGTTCGTTTTGTATTGCACCAGACCGTGCCATGTCACCTGCCGCCCCGCATCAGTACCCTTGCGCCAACCCCATCGGCAGCCGTGGGTCAATCGCGCCGAACAATCGGGCCGGCGCGATGGCGATACCCTGATCGTCGGGCGGGGGCGGGGTGGCGCCGGCGATACGCGGGCCACCGACCACGATCGCCGCAATGTCGGTGCCGTGGCGATGTTCGACCAGTTTCTGTCCGCGCGCGGCAAGCACTGCGCGGGTTTCGGCGGACAAGCTGTAGCGCTCGTAATAGGTTTCATCGGGCAGCCATTGCTGGTGGATGCGCGGGGCTTCGATGGCTTCGGTCAGGGTCATGCCATGATCGATCAGATTGACCATGACTTGCAGCACGGCCGTCGGAATGCGGCTGCCACCGGGCGCGCCGAGTACGGCGGCCAGTTGCCCGTCGTGGCTGACGATGGTCGGGCTCATCGACGACAGCGGCCGTTTGCCCGGAGCAATCGCGTTGTTGGCGCCTTCGACCAGGCCATACATGTTGGTGGCGCCGGGCTTGGCTGAAAAATCATCCATTTCATCGTTCATCAGCAGCCCGGTGCCGGGCGCTATCACGCCCGCACCAAACCAGTCGTTGATCGTGTACGTCACCGACACCGCATTGCCGGCGGCATCGACGATCGAATAATGCGTGGTGTTCTGGCCTTCCGTGCCGCTGGTGACGCCGCCCAGCGACAGCGATGGCGTGGCCTTGTCGCGCGCGATCCCGCTACGCAATTGCGCGGCGTAATCGGGCGAGATCAAGCGGGCAGTATCCATTTTGACGAAATCGGGATCGCCCAGCCGCACATTGCGATCGTGATAGGCGCGGCGTAGCGCCTCGATCAGCACATGGGTCGCATCGGCCGACTGAAACCCGTATTGCGCCAGCGGATAGCCTGACAACACGCCCAGTGTTTCGCAGATCACCACCCCGCCCGAACTCGGCGGTGGTGCAGCAATCACGTGATAGCCGCGATAATCGCATTCGAGCGGTTTCATCGCGCGCACGGCATAGCCCGCAAAATCGGCATTGGTCAGAATGCCCCCGCCCTTGCGGCTGGCAGCGACAATCGCCGCGCCAATCGGGCCTTTGTAAAACGCGTCGGGACCGCTGTCGGTGATCTGTTGCAAGGAATGCGCAAGGTCGGCCTGCACCAGCCGGTCGCCAGCCAGCCAGGGCTTGTCGGCGTGGAGGAAGATCGCCGCGCTCGCCGGGTCTTTGCGGAATTCATCGGCGGCTTCGGCCAAAAATTCGGCATCGCCCCGGTCGAGCACAAAACCGTCGCCCGCCAGATGGATCGCCGGCGCCATTAGATCGGCACGGGGGCGCATGCCCCAATGCAGGCGCGCATATTCCAGGCCTGCGACCGTGCCCGGAATGCCCGCTGCCAGCCAGCCGCGGGTCGATTTTTCGGGAATGACTTTGCCGGCTTTGTCCAGATACATGTCGGCGCGCGCAGCAGCGGGCGCGGTTTCACGGAAATCGAGGAAATGGCTGTCGCCATTGGCCAGACGCACGGTCATGAACCCGCCGCCGCCAAGATTTCCCGCCTCGGGAAACGTCACCGCCAGCGCGTAACCGACGGCTACTGCGGCATCGATGGCATTACCGCCCTGGCGCAAGACTTCGACCCCGGCTTGCGTGGCCAGATGATGCGCGGTCACGACCATGCCGTGATCGGCGGCGGCCGGTTCGGGCGATGCGGCCCGTGCTTCGTATGCGACCGGCGCCAGCGTCAAAGTCCCCGCGGCAACGATCGGTGCCATGTGCGCAAGCCAGCGGCCGGCCTTGATACCCATACCTCGTCATCCTTTTTGTGCAGCGCGATCCTGAGCCCCATGCCTAGCAGCCGGGTCGGCCGGAGCAAGTGGGGCGTCCGGGTTCATCTGTCGTAAACCCGCGCGCACGCAAGGACGTTGGCCAAGCGTTGTCAACGCAATGAATTTGTTGCAGATCCCGGCTTGTGTTATACTATAACATCACATACTGAGCCGTGATCTCCCCTCGATCGGCAGTCCGGATTATCTCACAAGCCATGACGCATTTGCCCCGACGCCTGCTGTCCAGCACTGCCATAGCGGTGTTCATCGCGGCGATTGCGCCTGCGCAGGCCGCAGAGGCCGCCGATCCCGCCGCCCCAAACACCACGATTGTGGTGACCGCGCACCGGCTTGACAGCGCGCGTGAGAGCATCAAGCCGAGCCTTGGGGCCTCGACATACAGTCTGGGCGAGCAGGCGATCCAGAATCTACCGGGCAGCGACAATCAGCCGATTCAAGATATCATCCTGCAAATGCCCGGCGTCAGTCAGGACCAGTTTGGCCAGTTTCACGTCCGCGATGAACACAATGGTGTGCAATACCGCCTGAACGGGGTAATCATCCCTGAAAGCATCGCTGTGTTCGGCCAGATGCTCAGTCCCCGATTGATCGAGCGCATGGATCTGGTGACGGGCACTCTGCCCGCGCAATATGGTCTGCGCACGGCGGGGATTCTCGATATCACCACCAAGTCAGGGCTGAAGGATTCGACAACGGTCAGCCTGTATGGCGGCAGCCACGAAACGATCGAGCCCAGCGTGCAGCTGTCGGGCAGTTCGGGTGCGAGCACCTGGTTTGTCTCGGGCGATTACAAGCACAGCGATCTGGGCATCAACAATGTCAACGGCAATGCCCAGGCGATCCACGACCGCACCAACCAGTTCAACGGGTTTGGCTATATCGATCGCATTCTGGGCGACAATGATCGCATCGCGTTGACCGGTGGTTATGCCAACCAGCATTTTCAGATTCCCAATCCCGCGGGGCAAGTGGGCGCGCAAGTCGATGCCAGCGGTGCAGCGGTTGCGGTGAACGGTGTCACCCGGTTTGCGAGCGAGCAGCTCAACGAAACCCAGTTGCAGACCTTCGGCTTTGCGGCGCTCAGCTGGCTGCACAGTGCCGGGGCGTTTTCGAGCCAGGCGTCGCTGTTCGGCCGGGTCGCCTCGCTCGATTACCGGCCCGACTATACGGGTGAACTGCTGTTCAACGGTATCGCGCAAGCCGCGGTCAAGCGCGAAGCCTCGTTCGGGTTGCAGCTCGACAGTGTCTACAAGTTGGGCGATGCACATACCTTGCGGTTTGGCGGGTTCTTCGAACAAGACCGTTCGCACAGCTACACCGATACGGCGGCGTTTCCGACCACGGGTGATGTCTATGATCCAACCGTGTTTGGCCCGGGCCAGACGCTGTTCGGTTATCTGCCGGGCGCGATTAACGGGCCACCGCAGAACCTGACTTTTGCCACCCATGTCACCCAGCGGACGTATAGCGTCTATGTGCAGGATGAATGGCACCCGCTGGCGCATCTGGTCGTCAATTATGGTGCGCGGTTCGATGAGAATGATGGCCCGCGCAACGAACGGCAACTGTCACCGCGCGCCAATCTGGTGTGGTCGCCGTCCGGTGGTTTTACCGGCCATGCCGGGTTTGCACGCTATTTCTCGCCGGCGCCGTTCGAACTGGTGGCCGGTGCCAATCTGGCGCAACTGGCCAATACCACGCTCGCACCCGGTATACGCCAGAACGATGCGACTTATGCCCAGCGCGAAAGCTATTGGGATGTCGGGTTTGAACAGAAACTGGGTGGCGGGCTGACGCTTGGGCTCGATGGCTATTACCGCACTCTGACCAACATGGTTGACGAAGGCCAGTTTGGCGCGCCGATCATCCTGACCCCGTTCAATTATGCGCATGGACGGATTTATGGTGCGGAATTGTCGGTTCAATATGCGCGCGGTGGCCTGACGGCTTATGCCAACCTGGCCGTTGCCAAGGCGCAAGGCACGCAGATTGATTCGAACCAATACAATTTCAATGCGTCTGATCTGGCCTATATCGCCACTCACTGGATCTATCTCGATCACAACCAGACGATCACCGGTTCAGCCGGTGCGGCCTATCGCTGGGTCAACGGGGCTTTGGCGGGATCGCGTGTCAGTGCTGACCTGGTCACGGGGTCGGGCTTGCGCGATGCGGCGCCGCCGCCTGCCAACACGGCGTATCTGATCACCCCGAATGGCGCATCGTTGCCTAACTACGCCACCTTCAACCTGTCGTTCGGTCACAAATTTGTAGCCGCCGGGATCGACGCGCATCTGGATGTCCAGAACCTGTTCGACAAAGTCTATGCCATTCGCAATGGTACCGGCGT
>CAIPWG010000044.1 GCA_903868655.1 uncultured Sphingomonadales bacterium | reverse complement strand
CCGATCAGGTGCCACCACCCGATGGTCTGAAATCAAACGACAATTTCACCTTCGATCAGGCCAGTGTGTTCCTTGGCGGATCTGTGGGTCAACATATCGGCGGACTGGCCCAAGTCACGTATGACGGGATCGGCAAGCATTGGAGCTGGGACAATCTGGATTTGCGCATCGTCAACCACGGACAGCTGTTTGGCAAAGACGCGACTTATGGCTTTGACATCAACAACAATCCCACGGCTCAAGATGCCTGGAACACCACCCCGGCCTGGGGTTTCCCCTATACCGGCGGCGCGGTTGCGCAGACACCGGGTACAGCCACACTGATCAACGGTGGATTTGCGCAGCAGGCGCTTGGTGCGTCGGCCTACGCGTGGATCGACCATCATGTCTATCTTGAGGCGGGTGGCTATACCACGCCGGCTGCGGGCACGCTCAGATGGCTGGGCGCTGATCCGATCGGGATCGGCGATATCAAGGGGCTGGCGCCCTATGGCCGATTGGTCTGGCAGCATGACCTTGGCGCGGGCACGGTCCATCTGGGCGCCTTCGCGCTGAAGGCCGCGATCAACCCCGGACGCGACCGCTCCACCGGCCAGACCGACCATTACAGCGATGTCGGCCTCGATGCTTCGTACATGCGGCCCACCGCCAAGGGCGACACGTTTACGGTGCAGGCGCGCTACACACACGAAGCCCAGAATCTGGCAGCAACATGCGCGCTCAATGCGTTACCGGCCGATTGCGCGCGCATCAGCCTGAACGAATGGCGCGGCGATGTGGCCTATTCGTGGCGCGGAAAACTCGGGTTAACGCTCGCCGCCTTTGTCACGAACGGGCCGGCCAACGCTCTGTTGTACAGCGGCCCGCTCACCCGACCCGACAGCACCGGGATCATGACCCAAATCGACTATACGCCGTGGGGCGCGGGCAATGGGCCGCTCGGGCCTTTGGTCAATGTCCGGTTTGGCGCGCAATATACCGCCTATGGCCAGTTCAATGGCACCCATACCAATTTTGACGGCAATGGTGCCAATGCCACCGACAACAATGCCTTCCGCCTGTTCACCTGGATCGCGTTCTGACACGAAAAAGCGGCCGGGATTGCTCCCGGCCGCCTGTTTGTGCGGACCGACCGCTTGGTATCAGTGGCCGTAAACTTGTCCGACGTCGACCTTCAGGCCCGGGCCCATCGAGCTCGACAGGCCGACCTTGCGAACGTACTTGCCCTTGGCGCCAGCAGGCTTGGCCTTGACGATCGCGTCGACGAAGGCGTCGAAGTTGGCGCGCAGCGCTTCGTCCGAAAACGACAGCTTGCCGATGCCGCCATGAATGATCCCGGCCTTTTCGACGCGGAATTCGATCTGACCAGCCTTGGCAGCCTTCACTGCGTCCGCCACGTTTGGCGTAACAGTGCCCAGCTTCGGGTTCGGCATCAGGCCCTTGGGACCCAGGATCTTGCCCAGACGGCCGACCAGACCCATCAGGTCGGGCGTGGCAATCACGCGGCCATAATCGACGTTGCCACCCTGCATTTCTTCCAGCAGGTCTTCGGCGCCGACACGGTCGGCACCAGCGGCCAGCGCGGCTTCGGCCTTGTCACCGCGTGCGAACACGGCAACCTTGACGTCTTTGCCAGTGCCCGAAGGCAGTGTGACCATGCCACGGACCATCTGGTCCGCGTGACGCGGGTCAACACCGAGGTTCAGCGCGACTTCGAGCGATTCGTCGAACTTGGCGCTCTTGAGTTCCTTCAGCAGCGCGATGGCTTCATCGATGCCATAGAGCTTTTGATTATCACCCAGCTTGGTGGTCAACACCTTGGTCTTCTTGGTCTGCTTTGCCATCGGATCAGCCCTCCACAACCTGGATGCCCATCGAACGGGCAGAACCTTCGATGATCTTCGACGCCTGTTCGATGCTGTTGGCGTTAAGATCCTTCATCTTGGCAGTGGCAATCGCGTCCAGCTGCGAACGGCTGATCGTACCGGCTGTCGCCTTGCCCGGGGTTTTCGACCCGGATTTCAGGTTCAGCGCCTGCTTGATAAAGAAAGTCGCGGGCGGTGTCTTGGTGATGAACGTGAATGAGCGGTCGGCATAGACGGTGATGACCGTCGGCAGCGGCGTGCCCTTTTCCACTTCTTGCGTGGCGGCGTTGAATTCCTTGCAGAAACCCATGATATTAACGCCACGCTGGCCCAATGCAGGCCCGATTGGCGGCGAAGGCTTGGCTTCGCCGGCTTTGATCTGCAGCTTGATATAGCAGTCGATCTTCTTGGCCATGATGGCCTCCTTGTCGTCCTGTTGGGGTTGCCCCCGCAGAGTGAGCGGTCAAACAGCACGCAGTCCGAAATGGACCTATGCCTCCCGCGGCGGATTCGCCCGGAGAGACCGGACGAAGAGCGCGCGCATAACAGCGCGCGCCGAATTTGCAATGTTTTATGCTGCCTCGGCCGCAAAGCCGAATGCGGTCACTTGACCAGTTCGACTTCTTCGAAGGCCAGTTCGACCGGCGTAGCACGGCCAAAGATCGACACCGACACTTTGACCCGCTGCTTTTCGAAATCGAGTTCTTCGACCACGCCGTTGAACGAGGCAAACGGTCCAGCGTTGACCTTGACCGAATCGCCGATTTCGTAATCGACCGCGATCTGCGTGCTGGGCTCGGCTGCTGCGGCTTCGCGCGCGCCGAAATAGCGTTGCGCTTCTTTTTCGGAAATCGGCTGCGGCTTGTTGTTGGTACCCAGGAACCCGGTCACTTTGGCAGTGTTCTTCACCAGGTGATAGATATCGTCGTTCATGGTCAGCTTGGCCAGAACATAGCCCGGCATGAACTTGCGTTCGACCTGAACCTTCTTGCCGCGCTTGACCTCGGTGATCGTTTCGGTCGGCACTTCGACGGCTTCGACCAGTTGTTCGAGCCCCTTGCGCTCGGCTTCTGAAAGGATCGCCTCACGCACTTTGTTTTCAAAGCCGGAATAAGCGTGGATGATATACCAACGGGCCATGTGAGATTCCTGAAATTGGGTGCAGCCGTGCGTGACGCGCAGGCCGCGGCAATCATGCAAGCGAAAGCAGCATCCGGACGGCAAAGCCAAACAGGCTGTCGACCCCGAGGAAGAACACCGACAGCAACACCATCATCAACGCGACAAAGATCGCGGTAGTGGTGGTTTCCTGACGCGTCGGCCAAACAACCTTGCGCGCTTCGGCTTTGACCTGATTGAAAAACTCGGTCGGGCTGGTCTTGGCCATGGCTCTGATCTTGCCTTCAACGAAAGAATTGCCAACGAAAGAAATGCTCGCCTTTTACCTAGGGGCCATCGCCGCCCCGAACAAGTCCGGGAGGGGCATTAAACGGCTCCATGGTTTGGGAGAGATTCGCCTCTAGGCGGAGACACGCAAAAACGCAAGTCCGTGGGCGTCGCACCACCAGCACGGCATCGATTGCACACCCCATGCCGATTTTCGAAGCTGTTCAGGCAAATTTTAATAAGCAAGCCAATCAGTGAATTGCCCTTGGTCCTCTGGCTTTACCCAAACAACGCCCAACAATCCTTGTTGCAACACAGCGCAAGCCGTGGCGTGATGCGACGGGCTGGGCTGATCGCCCAACCGAGAGGATATACGACGATGCTACCGGCACCGACCGGACGGCACGCGACCGGGAGAGTGTATGCATGGGCGAGCCGCTTCTCGCTCGGGGCGGGGCTGTGCCTGACACAGCTGAACGCACCGCGCATATTTTTACATTCGATGGCTATCTTCGGTTTTGGGCTGAAGACAGACCCAATGCGGTTGCGCTCGACACCCCCGATCGCGTGCTTACGTTTGCCGAACTGGACCGGTTGACCGCGATGGTGGCGGCAGGCCTGGCCGAACTGGGGTTGGGCTGTGCTGACCGGATCGGATGGCAGGGGCACGATGCCGGGCTGTTCTTTGTCTTGTTGTTTGCTGCCGCGCGTTGCGGGGTTGTCATGGTGCCGATCGATCCCGCGCTTGACCCTGTTGCCACGCGCGCGATCGCGGACGATGCCGGGGTAAAAGTGGTATTTCTGGGTCGCACTCATGGCACGATGACCGCGTCTTTTGCCGGGCTGTGCGGGCTGGTGCGCGTGTTCAGCGCCGAAACCGCAT
>CAIPWG010000043.1 GCA_903868655.1 uncultured Sphingomonadales bacterium | reverse complement strand
GGGAAGGGGAAGGAGAGGGGAGGAGGGAGGGAGAGGGGAGGGAAAGGTGATAAAGGGAGAGTCGGCTGGACGCAAAAGATTTCGTCCTCTTTCATTCGCCACTTTTGACCTCTTTTTGACCTCTTTTTGACCAATTTGTGTCCATTTTTCGGCCCCTTTTTGGCCTCTCGTCGGCCACTCTCATGCCCCCCCGCCGCAGCACAAGCGCGCACGCGCACCTTTTTGGCCACGCACGCCTGGTACTCCTCTTCTGTGGCGTACTCGTCTCCCGTGGTCGACGCACAAATATCCACGGCCACGTGAAGAAGGTTCTCGTGGTTCTCCGACGGCGCCTTGAGAAGACACGCCTGGGGGCGTCGGGGCGTATGGCGCGTCGATGTTCCACTTGTTCACCCACGCGTTTTTCAAAGCATTGCTGTTTCTAGGCGCGGGCTCAGTGATCCACGCCATGCACCACGAACAGGATATGCGCTATTACGGCGGCCTGTGGAAAAAGATCCCGCTGACTTTTGCTGCGATGATGGCAGGCACGCTGGCGATTACCGGTGTTGGCATCGATGATGTGTTCGGCTTCGCCGGGTTCTATTCAAAGGATGCCATCCTTGAAGCTGCCTATGCCAAGGGCACAGAATACGGCAACCTGGCTTTTGGCCTGGGCATTTTCGCGGCGTTGCTGACCAGCTTTTACAGCTGGCGGCTGATTTATCTGACCTTTTTCGGCAAGCCGCGCTGGAACCAGTCGGAACATATCCAACATGCTGTCCACCATGCTCATCATGGTCATGACGATCATGGTCACGCGCACGATGACGATCATGGCAGCGACGGCACTGCCGGCTATCATCCGCACGAAAGTCCGCTCAACATGCTGGTGCCGCTTGGCATCCTTGCCATGGGCGCGGTTTTGGCCGGTTATGTATTTGCTCCGGCTTTCCTGAGCGAAGGTGCGGGCCAGTTTTGGAAGGGCGCGTTGGTATTCGACGAAACCGTGCTGCATGCGATGCATCACGTGCCTGAATGGGTGAAGTTGGCGCCTGCTGGTGTCATGCTGGCCGGTTTGCTGATCGCAACATACGCGTACCTGATCAATCCATCGTTCCCGGCGGCATTCATCGGCCAGTTTGAGGTGTTGTATCAGTTCCTGCTCAACAAATGGTATTTTGATGAGCTTTATGCGCTGATCTTCATTCGTCCGGCGATGTGGTTGGGTCGGTTTTTCTGGAAAATTCTTGATATGGGCGTGATTGATCGCTTTGGGCCCAACGGCGCCGCCTGGGTCGTTGCCAAAGCCAGCCGGGGGGCCGTGCGGCTCCAATCCGGATACCTTTACAGCTATGCGCTGGTGATGCTCGTCGGCCTTGTCGGCGCGATCAGCTGGGTGATTGCACGATGACCGGCTTCCCGATCCTCTCGCTCATGTTGCTGGTGCCGCTGGTCGGCGCCGTGATCAGCCTGATATCCGGTCGTGACACCGCGCGCATGGTCGCGTTGGTGGCAACGCTGGTTGATTTCGTGCTCGGCGTCGTGCTGTGGTCGCATTACGAAATCGGCGGCGCACAATGGCAGTTTCAGGAACGTGCTTCGCTGTTTGCCGGCTTTGAATGGAAGCTCGGCATCGACGGTATTGCTCTGCTTTTGATCGTGTTGACCACGTTCCTGATGCCGATCTGCATCGGCGCCAGCTGGAAATCGATCGAAAAGCGTGCAGGCGAATATTACGCCGCGTTTCTGTTTATGGAAACGCTGATGATCGGCGTGTTTTCGGCGCAGGACTTGTTCCTGTTCTACATCATGTTCGAAGCCGGCCTGATCCCGATGTACCTGATCATTGGCATCTGGGGTGGTGCCGAACGGATTTATGCGAGTTACAAGTTCTTCCTCTACACGCTGCTCGGCTCGGTGCTGATGTTGATCGCGATGTTCTGGATGGTGAACGAAGCGGGCACGACCGACATTCCGACGCTGATGCAGTACAACTTCCCGGTGCAGGCGCAGACCTGGTTGTTCCTGGCATTCTTTGCCAGCTTTGCGGTGAAGATGCCGATGTGGCCTGTCCACACCTGGTTGCCCGATGCCCACGTGCAGGCGCCAACTGCCGGCTCGGTTATCCTCGCCGGCGTGCTGTTGAAAATGGGTGGCTATGGGTTCATCAGGTTTTCGTTGCCAATGTTCCCGGTCGCTTCTGCCACCTTCGCGCCGCTGGTGTGGGGGTTGTCTATTGCTGCCGTGGTCATCACGTCGTTGATCGCCTTGGTCCAGACCGACATCAAGAAGCTGATTGCCTATTCGTCGGTCGCGCACATGGCGATTGTTACGGTCGGCTTGTTCGCATTCAACCGCCAGGGTCTCGAAGGCTCGATGGTGGTCATGCTCAGCCATGGGTTGGTCGCTGGCGCACTTTTTCTGGCTGTTGGCGTGATCTACGACCGGCTGCACACTCGTGAGATTGTGCGGTATGGCGGACTGGCCATCAACATGCCCTATTACGCGCTGTTTTTCCTGTTGTTCACGATGGCGTCGATTGGATTGCCCGGCACCAGCGGGTTCGTCGGCGAATTTCTGTCGCTGATGGGGATCTACAAAGAATCGAGCTGGATAGCCCTGATTTCGACAACCGGGATCATTCTTGGGGCGGCATACATGCTCTATCTTTACCGCCGCGTTGTGTTCGGGGATCAAAAAAATGCCGATGCAGCCGCCATGCTCGATCTCGATTTGCGCGAGTGGGCAATGATGGTGCCGCTGGCCGTCGCGGTCCTGTGGATGGGTGTTTACCCTGAATCCTTCATGGCACCAATGCGCAAGGATATCGGGGCGCTGGAAGCGCGGGTCGCGATTGCCAGACCCAAGGGAGATGCTGACGTGAAGACCGGTGCGCGCGCGCCTGCTGGTGCCGCTGCTGCGGCGCTCGGCATGGCCCAGATCAAGGGAGTGAAGTAATGGATTTCCTTCACTCGCTCCTGGCCGTTTCGGCGGAAGAGTTGATCAGTACGTCGGTGCTGGCGCTGTTGTTGGTGGCGGCATGGGGTGGCGATAAAGCATCCCGCGCTATTTCAATCGCCGCGTTCGCCGTGCTGGTAGGTGCAGCGGTGCTGGCCTTGCCGGCCTTGTGCGGCAGCGTTGGCGGGCAGGCGTCGGCGGCATTTGGTGGACATATCAAGCTTGACGCCTTTGCTGCCTATGCCAAGCTCCTGATCTACGCCGGTGCGGGTGCAACACTGGTGATTGCGCCTGCCTACTTCGATCGTTTTGGCGCGATGCGCGCGGAGTTTCCGCTGCTCGTGCTGCTGGCGGCGCTGGGTATGGGGATCATGGTTTCGGCCAATGATCTGCTGACCCTGTATATCGGCCTCGAACTCAACAGCCTTGCCGCCTATGTGCTGGCTGCGTTCCTGCGCGCCGATGGGCGTTCGGCCGAGGCCGGCTTGAAGTACTTTGTGCTCGGCTCGTTGGCCTCGGGCATCCTGTTGTATGGTATCAGCCTGACCTATGGCTTCACCGGAACGACTTCGTTCGATGGCGTCCGCGTGGCGCTTGGTACGGGCGCGCTGTCAATCGGCGCTACGTTTGGCCTCGTATTCGTGCTGGCCGGCTTGGCATTCAAGATCAGCGCCGCACCGTTCCACATGTGGACACCCGACGTTTACGAAGGCGCGCCCGCGCCAGTGACCGCATTTTTTGCAACCGCGCCCAAAGTAGCGGCTTTGGCACTGCTGATGCGCGTCACGCTTGATGCATTTGGCGGTCAGTCCGCAGCCTGGCAACAGATCGTCATTTTCGCCGCCTTGCTGTCGATTGTGATCGGCGCGCTCGGGGCTATCGGGCAGGACAATATCAAGCGTTTGCTGGCGTATTCTTCGATCAACAATGTTGGCTTCATGTTGATCGGGCTGGCCGCTGGAACAGTTGCGGGCGCGTCGGCCATGCTGGTTTATCTGGCAATTTATGTGGTCAGTTCGGTCGCGGCATTCGTTGTTGTTCTGGCGTTGCGCGATGCGGAGGGCAAGCCGGTCGAATCGATTGCAGCGCTTGGCGGCTTGTCGCGCACGCGACCCGCGCTGGCCGCTGCCCTGGCGGTGGTGATGTTCAGTCTGGCAGGTATCCCGCCGCTGTTCGGGTTCTGGGGCAAATTTCTGGTATTCCAGGCGGCGGTTCAGGCCCATTTGGTGGTGCTGGCCGCTTTGGGTATCGCGGCTTCTGTAATCGGCGCGTTTTACTACCTCAAAGTGGTCAAAGTGATTTATTTTGATGAAGTTACCGACACCGTGCAGGGACAGTCAGATACAGCCAACACGGTGTTGCTGTTCGCAACTTCGGTGTTCCTGTCGCCGCTTGGCTATCTGTTGACCGTCGGTCTTGGCAATTATGCGGGCAAAGCCGCTGCGGCTTTGTTCCATTTCGTCTGACGCGCGTTGATCGAAACCGTCGCTGAAATCGACTCTACCAACAGTGCTCTGCTGGCACGCGTTGGTAGAGGCGAAGTCGTCAACGAAGGCGATTGGTTGGTGGCAGACCGCCAGACTGCGGGACGCGGGCGTGCCGGTCGCGCATGGAACGACGGTGTTGGCAATTTCATGGGATCGACCGTGGCTTGTCTTCGTCCTGGCGATCCGCCGGCGACGACTTTGTCGTTGGTGGCAGGCGTAGCTCTGTATCGCGCACTGGTCGCCTGCGGGGGGTCGATCGAGGGGCTGATGCTCAAATGGCCGAATGATGTCCTGGTGGGCTCAGCCAAGCTTGCCGGGATTTTGCTCGAACGGCAGGGTGATACCGTGGTGGTGGGCATGGGCGTCAATCTGGCAAAGGTTCCCGAAGTACCCGATCGCCCAGTCATCAGCCTGTCGGCACTGGGGCATGCCACGCCCCGCAATGCGTTTGCGGCGACGCTGGCGGCAGAATGGCACAGCGCGCTGGAATTGTGGCATGCGCAAGGCTGGTCCAGCTTGCGTGAGGAATGGCTGGGCCATGCACATGCGCGCGGGACGTTGCTGTCAACGCATGATCGTGATGCCGGGATGATTATCGGCGCATTTGCCGGGCTCGATCCCGACGGTGCTGCGGTAATCCGTTTGGCCGATGGCGAACGCCGTGCGATTTACGCGGGCGATCTGGAAATGGTGAGGGACTGATGCTGCTGGCGGTTGATGTTGGAAATACCAATGTCGTTTTTGCGCTGATCGATGCTCAGCAAATCGTTGGACGTTGGCGGATTGCCACCGATCCTCGCCGCACGGCCGATGAATATGCGGTGTGGCTGTTGCAATTGCTCCATTTGCAAGGCTTTGCGCCTGACGTTGTGGAACACGTGATCGTGTCGAACGTGGTGCCCCGCGCACTGCACAATATTCAGGTGTTGGCGCAGAAATATTTTCACCGCGATGCGATGATTGCGGGCGAGCCCCCGGTGGAATGGGGTTTGCGTATCGATATCGACCAGCCGCGTTCGCTCGGTGCTGACCGTGCGGTCAATGCTATCGCCGCGCATGCGCGGTTCCCCGGCGATCTGGTGGTGGTCG
>CAIPWG010000042.1 GCA_903868655.1 uncultured Sphingomonadales bacterium | reverse complement strand
GCGATCAGGTTGCCCGCGGTGGTCTGCAATCCAAAACCGATTGCCAGACCGAACGCGCCCGAAAACACCGTAAACGCGGTCAGGCTGATGTTCAGCGTGTCAACCGTCGCGAAAAACGCGAAAGTCCACACGACCAGCGTGATCATTTTTTCGCCAAGCGAGGTCTGCGCCGAATCGAGGCCCTTGATCCGGCGCAACAGCCGCCGGGACACGCCGCCGGCGACACGTGCGCCAACCGCGGCCATGATGATAACCGCCAGCGCCCACAGCGCGGTGGCCAGCGAGACGTGGTATTTGCCAATATCGATCCCGATATCGTCAAGTGCCTCAAACCAGTCGCGCACTTGCGCATTCACGGCATTGAGATGCGTTTTTACGACATGCACCGGCACGGCCAGGTGATTGGGCGCAGTGTTCATGGCTTGGCTTCTGCCGCTTGGCGCCACACCGACAGCGCATGATCGAGATCGGTGATCAGATCGTTCGCATCTTCCAGCCCCACCGACAGCCGCACCCCGAATTGGTCGGCGGCGTTCCACGACGCGGGCGGCCACACACTGGCGGTGCGGATATCATGCGGATCGACCGGTGTGGCCAGGCTTTCAAACCCGCCCCAGCTATAACCGATGCCAAACAGGTTCAGCGCATCGATCAGGCGATCGCGCGCCAGGCTCGACCCACCGCGCAGGATAAAGCTGAACAAGCCGCAGCCTCCGGTGAAATCGCGGCGCCACACATCGTGCCCGGGTGCGCCTGGCAGCATCGGGCACAACACATGCGCCACACCGGGTTGCACGGCCAGCCACTGCGCCAGAGCCAATGCCGACGCGGCGCAGCGCTGCAGCCGCAAATCCATTGTGCGCAACCCGCGCAGCATCAGCGCGGCATCGTCGGGCGACACCACCGTGCCCAGACCTTGGGCGCGCAACCGCAACTTGCGGTACCAATCGGCGCCCGCACTGGCCGAACCCATCATCACATCCGAATGCCCGCCGACATGTTTGGTCAGGCTCATCACCGTGATATCGACGCCGTGCGACAGCGCGGCAAAGCCGAGCGGCGAGGCCCAGGTGTTGTCGATCACAGTGACCAGACCATGCGCCTTGGCGATGGCGACAAGACCCGGCACATCGCTGACTTCCATCGTCAGGCTGCCAGGGCTTTCGATCAGCACCGCACGTGCCTGTGGGCACAGCGCTGCGCGCAAGCTGTCGGGACTGGTCGGATCGAACCAGCGTGTTTCCACGCCGAAATCATGCAGCAAACCGCGCCCCATGATCCGGCTGGGCTCATAGGCATTGTCGCTCATCAACAGCACATCGCCCGGGCGCAGCACGGTGAGCAGGACCCCGGCAATCGCTGCCACCCCCGACGGATAGAGCACGGTGCCCGCAGCCCCCGGCTCCAGCGCGGTCAAGGCATCGGCCAGAGCCCATTGCGTCGGGCTGCCACGTCGGCCGTAATAGAATTTGCCATCCTCATTGGCCGGATGGTCGCGCAGCGCCGCCATATCGGGATAAAGATGCGTGCTGGCCCGCCACACCGCCGGGCTGACGACCGCGCCCGGATGCCCCGGCGTCCCGGTCCACTCCGCCCGCCGACCGGCACCTGTGATGCGCGTGCCGGGTCCGAAATTGCTGTCGTTGTTGCCGCTCATGCCCCGATGCAAAGCAGGATTGGCGCGGAATGACAACCGGGCTTTTCAAGAGCCGTTGCCCATCGCGCATGACCGCCGCGACCCAAAATTGTAGCGATGCGCCTATCCCCCCTGTCGTCACCCCGGTCGTGAACCGGGGT
>CAIPWG010000041.1 GCA_903868655.1 uncultured Sphingomonadales bacterium | reverse complement strand
GAGACGAAATATTCGACCGCGTTGTCGGGAAAGAAGCTTTTGAATTCCCCATACAACTGCGCGGCGAGGATCTTGTTGGGCGCGAGTATCAGCGCAGGCCGCTGCAATTCCTCGATCACTTTGGCCATCGTGAACGTCTTGCCCGAGCCGGTTACGCCGAGCAGCACCTGGGTGCGTTCTCCGTCGCGGGCGGCAGCGACCAGATCAGCAATCGCGGTGGGCTGATCGCCTGCGGGCTGATATTCCGAAACAACTTTGAACGGATGCCCACCTTCGGCCTTTTCCGGGCGTTGTGGTTTGTGCGGCACGAAAGTGCCCGAGGTGTCGGGCTCTGCAAGCCCCCTGCGGATAACGAGTTCGGCCATGGTGATTGCGGGATTCCGAAAGGAGTTCTGCGGGTTTTTCCCAATATGGGCGTTCGTATCCCGTTCCGCAATCGGGCGTTGTTGCCAATCGGGGCAAGCCGCTGGCTTCATGAAATTTCGGTCGGCCAAGGGTGTTTTTGACATCAATTTGAAACAAATCGAAATCTCTGGCGTTCATCGTGGGTTGATCGCAAGGCGAGCAAGATATGGTGATGACACAAAAAATTCTTCTGAAATCCCCCCGAGTCGCAAAAGCAGATCCCCATCGGATGGGCGAGGCTTTGCGCGTAGCGGGCGCGCGGCTGGTGCTATGGCAGCAGGCGATCGCGCGGCGCAGTGCGCTGGCCTTTCAGCCGCGACCCAGCGAGGTGCGTGGACCGACGATCGCGCGGTTGTTGAGCGAATTGAAGACGCCTTATGAAATGTGGAGCGCGGGTCGGCGGGAGGCACCTCGGTCCATGCCGGTGGGCACGTCGCATCCGGTCATGCTGTTGCCGGGGTTCGGCACGCATCCAGCGCGGATGAAGCGGTTGCGGACGGTGCTCGATAGCGCGGGGCACCGGGTTGCCGATTGGGGGCTGGGGTTCAATTTCGGGCCCAGTGCAGATCGGTTTGACCGGCTGTGCGAACGGGTGTTGACGATGGCGCGGCGCGAAGGTCAACCGCTGGTGCTGGTCGGGTGGAGCCTGGGCGGGCTGTTTGCGCGCGAAATTGCGCATCGCCATCCCGAAGCAGTAGCCATGGTGATTACCATGGGATCGCCGTTTTCAGGCGATCGGCGGGCCAACAATGCCTGGCGTGCCTATCAGTTGATCACCGGTCATGCGGTTGATGCGCCGCCGGTGGGGGAACGCTGTTTTGGCGCAAAACCCCCTGTGCCGACGATTGCGCTGTGGAGCCCGCGCGACGGGATCGTGTCCCCGCGCAGTTCTTGCGGACGCCCGGGCGAGCGTGACCAGGCTGTGGCATTGCGTTGCACCCATCTCGGTTTTGCCGGGCATCCTGATGTGGCACGGATGCTGGTCGCGTTGATTGGCGCGCTGGAACAGGACAACCGCTGAAGCGGCTTGGCAATCGGTACACAATACCGCCATACTCGCCCCGAATTGTGGGGGATGCGATGAGCAGGGGTGAACAGATCGCAGGCACAGGCGTGTTGGCGCGCGCGAGCTGGCGGATCATTCCGTTGCTTGGGCTGGCTTATATGATCGCGTTCATGGACCGGTCGAATATCAGCTTTGCCGCCAAGACCATGAATGCGGATCTGGGTTTTTCGGCCACGATTTATGGCATTGGTGGCGGGGTGTTTTTCCTGTCCTACGCAGTGTTTGAAATTCCTTCGAACATTTTGCTAGAACGGGTTGGTGCGCGGCGCTGGATTGCGCGGATCATGATCAGTTGGGGGCTGATTGCGGCAGCGATGATGTGGGTCCGCACTCCATGGCAGTTCTATACCCTGAGGTTCTTGCTGGGGATGGCCGAAGCGGGATTTTTTCCCGGGGTGATTTTTTACCTGTCCTTGTGGTTTCCCCGCGCGGCGCGTGGGCGCGCGATCAGCCGGTTTTACATCTCCGGCCCGTTGGCGCGGGTTGTGATGGGATTGTTGTCGCCGGCGTTGCTGGCAATGAACGGCGTGGATGGGCTGAAAGGCTGGCAGTGGTTGTTTGTGGTTGAGGGCCTGCCCGCGGTGGCGGTTGGCGGGCTGGTGCTGTGGCTTTTGCCCGAACGCCCCGAAACCGTGGCGTGGCTGAGCCCTGCCGAAAAAGCCTGGCTGGCAGGGCAATTGGCCGATGAAAACGATGCGATGCGCCACCGCAATCTGCTGGCCGCGTTGCGACTGCCGGCGGTGATGTTGCTGGGGATGGTCGGGTTGTTGACCACTTGCGCCTATTACACATTCACTTTGTCCGAGCCGCAGATTTTGGCGCAAGCCACCGGCTGGTCGGGGGTGTCGGTGGGCTATCTGGTCAGTCTTGGCGGGCTGGTGGGCGCCTGCGGCATGCTGTTTACCGGTTGGCTGTCCGACAAGTCGGGCACGCGTCTGCCCTTTATGGTGGGCAGTGCGAGTATCGTGCTGCTGGCGTATGTCTTGTTTGCCTTGGGTGGCGGGCGCACCACCGGTTTGCTGGCTTATGCCTGTTATGTCGCATGCTGGGGCTCGGTCACGTTGTCTGTGTGGATGGCCTGCACCGATCTGGTGCCGCCGCGCGACATGGCGGTGGCGACCGCGATGGTGAATACGATGAGCCAGATCGGGGCGTTTGTGGGTCCGATCCTGTGGGGCGTTGCCAAAGATTACACAGGCAGCTTTCACACCGGGTTTGTCGGACTGGTGGTGGCGCAAGTGCTGGCTCTGGTGTTTGTCGCAGCGATTGGCCGATACCGGCGGCAGGCGCGTTAAAAGGGCGTTGCCGTCTGGCCAGCGGGCTGAAAAAGACGATGGGGAGCCGTGGATGTTC
>CAIPWG010000040.1 GCA_903868655.1 uncultured Sphingomonadales bacterium | reverse complement strand
TTGCAATCGATCACACTGCGGCTGATCGCAGTGGCTACTGTCGTCGCCCCCAGATCATGCGCCCATTCATACAGTTCGGCAATCCACCAATCGGCGTCGCGCCGAGCGAGCCAAGGTGAAGAAAACTGCGCGTCGAGGCCCGCCAAATCGGTTCCACCGTGCGGAAACGCAACAAGCAGTGGCGCGTTTCCGCGATGGATCTGCAACCAGTCCTTCACCGCACACCCGGCAAAGGCTGCGCCACAACAGCGGCCAACTGTCCATCTCGCACCAGGACATTGGCGGCTTCCATGTCGGGGTGGAAATGGCGATCTTGGTCAAGCGCGGGCACCACGCCGCGCAACAGATCGCGTGCGGCTTCGAGCGGTGCCGAGGTGCGCATTGGCGCATGGAATTCAAGCCCCTGCACCGCCGCCAGATATTCGATTCCGATCACCGCCTGGGCATTGGCGACCATTGGCGCCAGACGACGGCTGCCGTGTGCCGCCATTGACACATGGTCTTCCTGGTTCGCGCTGGTCGGGATCGAATCAACGCTCGCCGGATAAGCCATCTGCTTGTTTTCCGACACCAAAGCAGCAGCGGTCACTTGCGGGATCATGAACCCCGAATTGAGCCCGGGTCGCGGTGTCAAAAACGCTGGCAGCGCCGACAACGCAGGATCTACCAGCATGGCCACGCGCCGTTCGGCAATCGAACCGATTTCGCATACCGCAATTGCAATCATGTCGGCGGCAAAGGCAACGGGTTCAGCGTGGAAATTGCCGCCCGACAGTGCTTCATCGGTTTCGGGAAAAATCAGCGGATTGTCCGACACGCCGTTGGCTTCGTCATCGAGTGTCGCCGCCGCTTGGCGCAATACAGTCAGCGTAGCGCCCATCACCTGCGGCTGACAGCGCAGGCAATACGGGTCTTGCACCCGCGGATCGTTGTCGCGGTGGCTCGCGCGGATCGCACTGCCAGCCATCAGATCGCGCAACGCAGCGGCTGTCTCAATCTGTCCCTGATGGCGGCGCAACACATGAATTCGCGGATCAAACGGCGTGTCCGACCCTTTGGCCGCTTCGGTCGAGAGCGCGCCGGTCACGAGTGCTGCCTGAAACAGCGCCTCCGCACCAAACAAACCGGCGAGCGCGTTGGCGGTCGAAAACTGTGTGCCATTGAGCAACGCCAGCCCTTCCTTGGGGCCCAGCACCAGCGGCACCAGACCCGCGCGTTGCAGCGCCGCCATGGCAGGCAGGCGTTGGCCATCCAGATCAATTTCGCCAACCCCGATCATCGCGGCGGTCATGTGCGACAGCGGGGCCAGATCGCCGCTGGCGCCCACCGACCCTTGCGAGGGCACCACCGGGGTCAGTCCACGTTCGAGCATCGCTTCCAGCAAGGCCACAGTTGCGGGGTGAACGCCGCTTGCGCCTTGTGCCAGGCTGGCGAGCTTTAGCGCCATCATCAGCCGCACCACAGGCACTGGCGACGGTGCGCCGCTGCCAGCCGCGTGGCTCAGCACGATATTGCGCTGAAGCGTTGCGAGATCGGCATCGTCGATCCGCACGCTG
>CAIPWG010000039.1 GCA_903868655.1 uncultured Sphingomonadales bacterium | reverse complement strand
TGACGCTTGCGATCATCGAAGGGCTGCTCGTGCGGGTCGGCGATGGCCGCTACGTGCTGCCACTGACCGCGGTGGAAGAATGCCTGGAACTGAGCACCGCCGAAGATACCCGGTCCAAGGGTCGCAGCCTGATTACTTTGCGCGACCGACTGGTGCCGTTTGTGCGGTTGCGCGATCTGTTTGCGGTGCGCGTGCCACCCGATCCGTTCCAGAAAATCGTGGTTGTCGCGAGCGGCAACGCCCGTGTCGGACTGGTCGTTGATCAGATCATCGGCAGCCACCAGACCGTGATCAAATCGATGTCTCCTTTGCAGAAAGGTGCCGCCGCATTCGCAGGCGCCACCATCCTGGGCGATGGCACTGTCGCACTGATCCTCGATATCGGACACTTGTTGGCCAATGCCCGAACGACCGAAGACCATTTGCGCGCAGTCGGTTGAAGATCGGAAAAACAGAACCATGACCGAAGCACACTCCATCCCCTGGGCCGATGACGGCACCATCGAAGTGCTGACCTTTGACATCAGCGGCGAAACTTTGGCGATTGAAGCAGGGCTTGTTCGCGAAATACTCGACCCGCTGCCCGAAACGCAGGTGCCGGGTGCCAATCCGCTGGTCGGGTCGGTCATCAATTTTCGCGGAGCAGTGATCCCGCTGGCCGATCTGCACGCCACATTTGGCATGCCGCCGCAAGACATGGCCGCCGATGCGAGGGTAATCGTACTTGAATTGCCACTGGGCGGCGATGTCTTGCGTCTGGCGATCGGCACCGATCGGGTCAACGAAGTGACCACTTTGCGGCAGGCCGATGCCGAACCACCGCCTGCGCTGGGTGTGCGGTGGCCGCGCGGACTGCTGCGGGCGCTAGTGCGCCGGGCGGGCGATGTTGTGCTGATCCCCGATCTCGTAGCCATCTTCGACCCACTGAACCGTGCCAACACCGACATGTCCGCCGCAGCCTGAAGGGAGCCGACAATGCCAGACAGCCTGCCCGTGGAAATCCAAGCCGTTGTCTTCCGGCTCGGCGCAGAATTTTTCGCACTGCCAGTGAGCATGGTGCGCGAAGTGCTGGATTACCGCGATGCCTTTCACATGCCCGGCGCTCCGGTCTGGATGAAAGGCCTGACCGATGTTCGCGGCCAATCGGTGCCGATCATCGATTTGCGGCTGAGGCTGGGCATGCCCCCTGTTGCACCGGATGAAACCACCCGCATCATGGTGATCGATCTTCCCGGCAGCGCGCGCGGCGGCGGGGCGCTGGTGCTGGGTCTGGTGGTCGACAAAGTGCTCGATGTGACCGACTTCACGGGCGCGGCGATCGAAGACGTGCCCGATTTCGGCGGCCAATGGCAGGCGGATTATATCCGATCGGTGATGCGACGCAGCGACGGGTTTGTGCTGCTGCTCAATATTGCGGGCGTGCTGGCCGGCACCGATCTGGCGCCGCAGTTGTCAGACACCGTAGCCTGATCACAGGCGCAAGGACCTTTTTCGATGAACATGCAGGCCAAGTCGCTCCTGATAGACGCATCCGACGACACGCTCAGCCGGCCCAATTTCGACCGCTTGACGCAGCTGATCAAAGACGGCTCCGGCATCGAAATTGCGGCATCCAAACGCACCATGCTCGAAGCCCGGTTGCGCCGCAGAGCACGCAGCCTGGGCACAATGCGGCTGGATGAATATTGCCGTCTGTTGTTCGAAGAGGACAGGCTGGTTGATGAATATCCACATCTGATCAATGCCGTGACGACCAACAAGACCGATTTCTTTCGCGAACCAGCGCATTTCGAGTTGCTGACCCAGCATTTCCTGCCCGAATTTTGGGAGCGTTCGGAACGGCCGGTCCGGGTGTGGAGCGCTGCGTGTTCGACCGGGGCCGAACCCTATACGCTGGCCATGGTGCTCGACGCGTTTGCCGCAGCGATCGGCGGTCCACGCTATGGCATTCTGGCCACCGACATCGACACCGACGTGCTCGAAACCGCAAAGCGCGCAATCTATTCGCGCAGCATGGTTGACCCCGTCCCACCGGCCTTGCGCGCGCAATACATCATGGAACCGCGCGATCCTGCCCGCAATGAAGTGCGCATCAATACCGCCTTGCGCGCGACAGTCGGGTTCGCGCGGCTCAACTTGATGGACAGTGCGTACCATGTGGGCGACCCCATGGACGTGATATTTTGCCGCAATGTACTGATTTATTTTAACAAAGAGGCACAAAAACAGGTGGTTTCGCGACTGGTCGACAATCTGGCACCGGGGGGCTGGCTGGTGCTCGGCCATTCCGAAGGAGCCGCGGCCGCCGATCCACGGATCAGTCTGATCAGCAACACCATTTATCGGCGCACCTGATATGAAAACCATCAAGGTTCTGGTCGTCGATGACAGTGCAAGCGTGCGGCAGGCAATGGTCAAAATCCTGTCAGCCGATCCCGCCTTCGAAGTGGACGTGGCGCCCGATCCGTTTTTTGCCGCCAGCCATATCGCGCGCAGCGTGCCCGATGTGATCACACTGGACGTGGAAATGCCGCGGATGGACGGGGTCACATTTTTGCGCAAACTGATGCACCAATGCCCGATCCCAGTGGTGATGTGTTCATCGCTGGTCGAAGAAGGCAGCGAAACGCTGTTTCAGGCACTTGAAGCCGGCGCGGTCGATGTGATCCTCAAACCGCGCATGGGTGTGGCAGATTATCTGATCGAACAACACCAACATATACGCGATACGATCAAGGCCGCAGCACGTGCACGGATCTCGCCGCGCAGTGCCAAACAGCGTTCGGCCCCTGCGCCGAAACTGACCGCCGATGCCATGCTGCCGCCGCCCAATTCCCTGGCGATGGCGCGCACCACCGAGATGATTGTGTGCATCGGGGCTTCGACCGGTGGCACCGAAGCATTGCGCGAAGTGTTGATCGCTTTGCCTGCCAATTCCCCCGGCATTGTCGTGGTGCAGCATATGCCCGAAAGCTTTACCCGCGCCTTTGCCCAGCGGTTGGATGGGTTGTGCGAAGTCAGTGTGAAAGAGGCCGCAGATGGCGATACGGTGATGCGCGGCCATGTGCTGATCGCGCCGGGAGGTCTGCGCCACACCATGCTGGAACGCCAGGGCGCGCGCTATGTCGTAGCAGTCAAGGAAGGCCCTTTGGTTTCGCGGCACCGCCCCTCGGTTGACGTGCTGTTCCGGTCGGCGGCGCGCAACGCCGGGGCAAACGCCGTTGGCGTAATCATGACCGGCATGGGGGACGACGGGGCCAAAGGTCTGCTGGAAATGCGCAATGCCGGGGCCCATACGATTGCGCAAGACGAAGCCACTTCGGTCGTTTTCGGGATGCCGAAGGAGGCGATTGCCTGTGGTGCTGCCGACAAAGTGGTACCGCTTGGCGGTATCGCGCGTGCCCTGCTGCAAGCATCGATCCGTTGATGGCGACACAACCCGCCTATATCCCTGAACAGCCGACCCGTGACTGGCCAGGCGAGCCATTGCGTCCGCGCTTGGCCGAACTCGCCGCAGGACTGGACGAACGCTTCGTGCGTGGCGGGGCGCTGCTGGGCGAGGCGATTGCCACCATCCAGACTTTGCTTGAGGGGCTTGGCGGGATGAACCGTGCGCTCGATGCCGACCGCGCGGCGCAAGCACTTGGGCAATTGCGGTCCACCGCAGTGATGCTTGCCACGTTACCCGACATTATCCGCCATCGCGAAGCCGGATTGATCGCTATCGCAGGACTTGTACGAGCCGTGCAAGGCCATGTTGCCACGATCGGACGGCAGATCGAAATCATCGGTATTTACGGCATGAACATCAAGATTGCTGGCGCAACCGGGGATTTCCGCATCTTCGTCAACGAAATGGCGGGTCGGCTCAACGCTGGCGAGATCGAACTGAAAGTCTTTGCCACGCGCCTGCAGGACGTGCTGCAATCGCTTGCGCTGGTGCGGAAGGCCTATGCCATGGTGTTGTCCGCGCAATCGGGCATGTCGGGCCAGATCCACCAGCAGCTCGATGAATGCGTGTCCGGGCTCGAAACGCATCTGACGGGCACCACCGCGCTCGCCAGCCAACTGGAAACGCTGGCCGGGCGCGTGCAGGAGGGGGTCGGCGGCGTGCTGGCTGCATTGCAAGTGGCTGACAGCACGCGGCAGCGGATCGAACATGTCGTGGAAGCCTTTGGCATCATGGCCGATGCCGCGCGCCATGGAGACATACCAAGCGGCGCACAAACCCATGTCGCCTGCCTGCTGGGCAATCTGATCGAAAGCGCCAGCCGTGATCATGCGCAGCAATCGCAAGCGCTGCGGCAGTCGTTGTCGCATCTGGCCGCCGCCAGCCAGGACCTGGCCGCACTGATCGATCGGCGGGTTGCGGGTGACGGATCAGCCGCGTTGCATGATCTGGAAACCGGGATCAGCGCGCTGGGCGCGATGATCACGCAACTGACCGAAACATCCAAACAGGCAGGCGTGATGGAAGGGTGCATCGCCGATGCGACCGACGATCTGACCACGCGGCTGGACAGCATCGACCAGATTGTCCGCGATGTGAAGGCAATTGCCATCAACACCCGCCTGCTCTGCCTACGACAGGGCCAGACCGGTGCCGCAGTTGCGGTGATCGCGGTCGAAGTGGCCGGACAGGCGACACAGTTGCGCGAAACGGCCAACCATATTGCCACCGATGTGGACAGCCTGGCCCAGCTCAATCAATCCTTGCGCGAAAACGCCGATCAC
>CAIPWG010000038.1 GCA_903868655.1 uncultured Sphingomonadales bacterium | reverse complement strand
GCAATATGTTGGCCAGCGATGACGTGCTGCCCGCGATGCTCGATGCCTTTTCTACCAATTCCGAGGCTGCATTGGCAGAGCGACTGATGACAGCACTCGAAGCCGCGCTGGCTGTGGGCGGTGAACAAGGCCCGGTACATTCCGCCGGATTGCTGGTGGTCGCCAATCAGGCCTGGCCTCTGGTCGACCTGCGGGTTGATTGGGCCGATCATGCGCCAATCGCGCAACTGCGCGCATTGTGGACACTGTGGCAACCGCAAATGCACGCCTATGTAACACGCGCGCTCGATCCGGCTGATGCGCCAAGCTATGGTGTACCGGGCAACCTTTAACCCCCGATGCCGGAGCTCAGCCCGGCTTCAGCGCTGGCGGCACTGCCAGCATACGCGGCATTCGCGCCGCAAGATCGATCACCAATTCGCCAAACAGGCCATTGGCCCAGGCAAACCACGGCCGCGTGTAGTGGGTCGGATTGCCCGCTTCAAACGCCTCGTGCATATAACCGGTCCCGGCATGGCTGGTCTTCAACTGCGCCAGACACCCGGCGACCACGCGCGGATCGTCAGAGGTCATCGCGCGAATGGTCAACGACATCGGCCAGATCATCCCCAGCCCCGCATGTGGGCCGCCGATGCCCGAATGCCCGCCTTGCGAAAAGAAATAGGGGTTGGCCGTGCTCCAGCAGCGCGCTTCGGTGCGGCTGAACAGCGCATCGTCGCGCGGCACAGCGCCCAGATAAGCGAGCGATGACAGGCTGGGTGCATTGGCATCGTCCATGAACAGCGTGTTGCCAAAGCCATCGACTTCGTAAGCCCAAACCGCGTTTGGGCCTTCGCCAATCCGGCCATATTGCGCCAGCGCCGCCGCCACTTCATCGGCCAGCCCCAGAGCGTCGTTTGCCAATGTCGCGTCATGCAGCACCGAACCCGCAATCTCGGCTAGCCAATGCAAGGCCCGCACCGCAAACAGGTTGGCCGGGATCAGGAAAGGATAGACGCAGGCATCGTCAGACGGACGAAACATCGAATGGATCAGGCCGATTTTGCGCGTCGGTGCGCCTATTCCCCGCAACATCACGGTATCGGCGGGATTGTTGGTGTTGCGCTGAAACCGATAGGGGCTGGTGCCAGACTTGCGCTGTTCTGCGCGCAAAGTCGCCACGATCACTTGCGCAGCACGGTGCCATTCACTGTCAAACGGCATGGTATCGCCAGTCGTTTTCCAATAGCCCCAGGCCAGCCGAACCGGATGGCACAGCGAATCGATTTCCCATTTCCGTTCGGCCACGCCCGGCCGCATGGTGGTGGCATCCGAAGACACCCACCACAGCGGCGACTTGGCATTGGGGTCCCGGGCAAAGGCATTGGCATAGGGGTCGATCAGGATCGAACGGGCATGGCGACCGATCAACCCGCGAAACAGCCGTTGCAGCGCCGCGTCAGATTTGGCGAGGTGCAAATAACCCCAGACTTGCGATGAACTGTCGCGCAGCCACATCGCCGGGATATCGCCCGTCAGGATAAAGGCATCGGGCCGCCCGCCCATCGTGCCGATCTCCACCGTGGTGTCGAGCGTGTTGGGATAGCAATTGGCAAATAGCCAGGCCAGTTCCGGATCGGCAATTTGCGCCGAAACCCGCGCAATTTCAGCCTCTACTGCCGGGCTGGAGAACCGTCGATCTTTGGGCGCCGGGCGGCGCGAGACGAATTCGGCGGCCTGCGCGCGCGGAGTGGCCTCTGGCAGCACGCCTATCCCCTCCGCCAGCGCCATCGCCACGGCCCCGGCAGTGCCAAGGCGTCTGAGAAACAGGCGACGGTCATAAAAGGCAGCAGACAAATTCACGGCAGCAGCTTCGACTCTTTTGACGATAGGGAGGCCGGGTTGCGACGCTCGGCGCAAACTTGAACATCTTGCCGGTGCCGAACACCATGTGCCGACGCCATGCAAGCCTTAAGATCGTCGCGGATTGCGGTTAACAATCCTGCCTGAACGACACTCTGGGCAAACCCCGGTTCGCACACCAAACCAATGCTACGGCAAAAGCCATAACCCGCGACATCGATCGGCACCGTGCCCGACACCACCAGCGACACCGGAGCGGTGGTAATGCCAAGCCCAGCCGCCACCATCGCCAGGCAGCGGTCGTCGCTTTCGCTGCGCAACGCAAATCGTGGCCGCACGCCGGCAGCGGTAAAAAATCGGCTGGTTTCATCCAGCACTTCGCACGCGCGCCGCGCGATCATGATTTCGCTTGCCAGATCTTCAGCCGCCACGACAGCGCCATGTGCCAGACGGTGTCCGGTGGGCACGATCATGCGATAAGGTTCGTCCCACAAGCCAAAGGCTGCAAAGTCCGGTTCACTGTCGCGCAACACGGTCACGGCGCCCGCAATTCGGCCGCTGGCCAAGGCGCTGCGCAATTCCTGATCAGTGCCTTCGACCAGTTCAACGCCAAAGCTGCGCAACATCGGTGCAACCACCGCAGCCAGTGCCACATCCGAAATCGTGCGGATCGCGCCCAACCGCAAAGCCGGCCATTCGGGCGACGAACCCCGACCAAACCCGTCAGCAGCCCGAAACGCGCGCTCCAGATCGCGCGCCAATGGCAAAAACGCCCCGCCCGCCTCGGTCAGCCGGATATGCCGTCGATTGCGCACAAACAGCCGCGTTCCAACCAGCCGTTCCAGCTCGGCAATGCCCGCCGACAATGAGGGCTGGGTTATATGCAGCCGCGCCGCAGCCTGCACAAAGCTGCCAGCGTCGGCCACACCCAGAAACTGGCGAATGTGATGGCGTTTTATCATAGATGAAATCTATATCATGACGCGCCCATTTTCAATTTCCGCGATATTGCAGCTTGCGGTAGTCTTGGCCAACTAACGGTGAAGAGGATGTGATGCGCGCGACCCCCGAATTCGATTTCGGCTTGTCCGAACAGACCCTGATGCTGCGCGACACGGTCGCGCGCTTTGCCGACGATCGCATTGCGCCGATCGCCGGCGCCATCGATGCCGAGGACCGTTTCCCGCGCGAATTGTGGCCCGAAATGGGCGCGCTGGGCCTGCATGGCCTAACCGTTGAAGAGGCAGATGGCGGGCTCGGCTTGGGCTACCTTGACCACACCATAGCAATCGAGGAAGTCAGCCGCGCCAGCGCAAGCTTTGGCCTGTCATACGGCGCGCATTCAAATTTGTGCGTCAACCAGATCCGCCGCTGGGGCACGCCGGAGCAAAAAGCCAAATACCTTGGCCCCCTGATCAGCGGCGAACACGTCGGTGCCTTGGCCATGTCCGAAGCCGGCGCAGGCAGCGACGTTGTGGGCATGAAACTGCGCGCCGATGCGGTTCCCGGCGGGTTCCGCCTGAACGGCACCAAATACTGGATCACCAACGGGTCGGTTGCCGACACGCTGGTGGTCTATGCCAAGACCGCACCCGACAGTGGATCGCGCGGGATCACCGCGTTCCTGATCGAAAAAGGCTTTGCCGGATTTTCGATCGGACAGAAAATCGACAAAATGGGAATGCGCGGATCGCCCACTGCTGAACTGGTGTTTGACGATTGCTTTGTGCCCGAAGACGCCGTGATGGGCCCGCTGCACGGTGGCGTTGGCGTGCTGATGAGCGGGCTTGATTACGAGCGCGTGGTGCTGTCAGGCATCCAATTGGGGATCATGCAGGCCTGTCTCGACACCGTCATTCCCTATGTGCGCGAACGCCGCCAGTTTGGTCAGCCGCTCGGTTCGTTTCAGTTGATGCAGGCCAAAGTGGCCGACATGTATGTCGCGCTGCAATCGGCGCGCGCCTATGTCTATGCTGTGGCGCGGGCCTGCGACAATGGCCAGACCACCCGGTTTGATGCGGCGGGCGCGATCCTGCTTTCGAGCGAAAACGCCTTCCGGGCGGCGGGCGAAGCGGTGCAGGCCTTGGGCGGTGCTGGCTATACCAAAGATTGGCCGGTCGAACGCTATTTGCGCGATGCCAAGCTGCTCGACATCGGCGCGGGCACCAACGAAATCCGCCGGATGCTGATCGGCCGCGAACTGATCGGAGCACGCGGGTGACCGCGCCGGTTATCGCCACCACGCTCGATCCTGCCACTCCCGAGGCCCGGGCCCGCAATGCTCACAACCGCGCACTGGCCGCCGAATTGCGCGACCAAGTGGCAACGGTTGCCGCAGGCGGCGGCGCAAAGGCACGTGACCGGCACACGGCACGCGGAAAACTGCTGCCGCGCGAACGGGTTGAACGGCTGCTGGATCCGGGCACACCGTTTCTGGAAATCGGCCAACTGGCAGCTTTCGGGCTCTATGACGATGAAGTGCCGGGCGCCGGTTTGATCGTCGGGGTTGGGCGCGTGTCGGACCGCCAAGTGATGATCGTGGCCAACGATGCCACGGTCAAAGGCGGCACGTATTATCCGATGACCGTCAAAAAGCATCTGCGCGCACAAGCGATCGCGGCTGAAAACCACCTGCCGTGCATCTATCTGGTCGATTCCGGCGGGGCCAATCTGCCTCATCAGGCCGAAGTCTTTCCCGACCGCGACCATTTCGGGCGGATATTCTTCAATCAGGCGCAGATGTCGGCAAAAGGCATTGCCCAGATCGCCTGCGTCATGGGCAGTTGCACCGCAGGTGGCGCCTATGTGCCCGCAATGAGCGATGAAACGGTCATCGTTCGCAACCAGGGTACGATTTTTCTGGCAGGCCCTCCGCTGGTCAAG
>CAIPWG010000037.1 GCA_903868655.1 uncultured Sphingomonadales bacterium | reverse complement strand
TTCGATGAAAGTTGTACGAACACTGCATTCAGGACCTGCCGGACGCCACATTCCCATAAACCCCGCCGCACTCTACACCGGCGAAGGCATGGCATTACAGGGACGCGAACTCTATCTCCTGCCCGAAAGTCGGCACAGCCGCCTGTTCCATTTCAGACTTGATGCGCCTGGCAATTAATTCAACCAAACTAGTTGACATTAGTCCGTCGACGAGGCCATTCTTCGAATCTGATTGATCGAAGGGTAGCCAGATGCCGCGCCAAACCGCTTTTGCCACGCTCCCCCGCCGTACCGTTCTGGCCGGCCTGACCAGCCTTTTCGCCAGCCCGGCACTGGCGCAAGATGTGAACCTGCATTTTGGCAATGGCGCTAGGCCGCTGGTGCGCCTGCCTCAGAAACGTCCCCTGATCGCGCTGACCACGCGGCCGCCCCAAGTCGAAACACCCTTTGCGGTTTTCAACGAAGGCATCCTGACCCCGAACGATGCTTTTTTTGTGCGCTACCACTTGTCAGGCCTTCCTGATGTGATCGATCCGGCGACATTCCGTCTCACCGTTGGTGGACATGTCGAACGCGCCTTGTCGCTAACCCTCGACGCCCTGAAGCGGGAATTCACGACGCACGAGGTCATTGCGGTGAACCAATGCAGTGGCAACAGCCGGGGCTTTTCCAATCCACGGGTCGGTGGCGGCCAACTGGGGAATGGTGCGATGGGCAATGCGCGCTGGCGCGGTGTACCGTTGCGCTCCCTGTTGGAACGCGCTGGTGTCAAAGCCGGTGCACGGCAAGTGGCATTCGATGGACTGGACACCGCGCCCACCCCGACAGTGCCCGACTTTGTCAAAGCGCTCGATATCGACCATGCGGGTGATGGCGAAGTTCTGGTCGCATGGGCGATGAATGATCAGGATCTGCCCTTTCTGAATGGCTATCCGCTGCGCCTGGTAGTCCCCGGCTGGTACGGGACATATTGGGTCAAGCATCTCAATGCGATCACCGTGCTGGATCAGGCGTTCGACGGATACTGGATGAAGACCGCGTATCGTGTGCCTGACACCCCTGATGCCAGTGTGCCCATCGGCACCAAGCCGATCGCGACACGGCCGATATCGCGGCTGAACGTCCGGTCTTTCGTTACCAGCCATGCTGACGGATCACGGATCGCCGCACATAACCCTGTCGAACTGCGCGGGATCGCCTTCAGCGGTGGCGATGGCATCGCCACCGTCAGGATCTCGACCGACGATGGCGCCACTTGGGTTGAGGCCAAACTCGGCAAAGATGCCGGCCGCTTTTCATTCAGAGAGTGGCGCCTGCCCGTTACTTTGGCCAGCGGCCATCATGTCATCCGCGTGCGCGCGACATCGCGCGCAGGCGAAACCCAGCCGATCCAGCCTTTGTGGAACCCGGCAGGCTATATGCGCAATGTGGTTGAAAGCGTGATCGTGGAGGCGGTGTGATGACGCGTGGACTGTTCATTTTTGCAAGTCTTGTTGTTGCGCTTGCCTCCCCGGCGCTACCGGTGGCGGCGCGGCACACGCCCAAGCCGGTAACGTATCACCAACCCCCCGACATGATACCCGCGGCCCTGCAAGACGAGCCAGGACAAGTTGTCGCCGCCAATTGCATGGCGTGCCACTCGCTCGATTACATCACGACCCAGCCGCGCGACAAAGGCGCCCAATTCTGGCGCGACGAAGTGACCAAGATGGTGAATGTCTACAAGGCACCGATTGCACCCGCCGATGCGGACGCCATCGCGACCACGCTTGGCAGGAAATTCGGCGCAACTTGAGCCATCGCTTGCTCAACCCAAAAGGGGCCGGAATAACCCGGCCCCAAATATGAGACGCTTGCCCGTGATCAGACCTTGATACGGCCAAACGCGCCCCGGCCAGCATAAATGGCCGACTGACCCAATTCTTCCTCAATCCGGATCAACTGGTTGTACTTGGCCAATCGGTCGCTGCGGGCAAGGCTGCCAGTCTTGATCTGACCACAGTTGGTGGCAACTGCGAGGTCGGCAATCGTCGAATCTTCGGTTTCGCCCGAGCGATGTGACATAACCGCCGTATAGCCATTGCGCTGCGCAATGCTGACCGCTTCAAGCGTTTCGGTCAGCGTGCCGATCTGGTTGACTTTGACCAGCAGCGAATTGGCCAGCCCTTGTTCGATGCCCATGGTCAGGCGCTTGGGATTGGTCACAAAGACATCGTCACCCACCAGCTGCACTTTGTGGCCGATCTTTGCGGTCAGCGCGGCCCAGCCGGCAAAATCGTCTTCGCTCATGCCGTCTTCGATCGATACGATGGGATAGGCTTCGGTCAATGCAGCCAGATAGTCGGCAAACGCTTCGGAGCCCAGCGACAGGCCTTCGCCGCTGATTTCGTACTTTCCGTCGCGGAAGAATTCGGTCGCAGCACAATCCAGACCCAGCGCTATATCTACGCCCGGCTTGAACCCGGCTTTTTCAACCGACGTCAGGATAAAATCGAGCGCATCACGGGTACTCGACAGATTCGGGGCAAACCCGCCTTCGTCGCCCACAGCCGTGGCCAGACCCTTTTCATGCAGGCCCTTTTTCAGCGTGTGGAACACCTCGGAACCCCAGCGCACGGCTTCGGCCAGGTTGGGGGCCCCGATCGGCAGGATCATGAACTCCTGAAAATCGATAGGATTGTCAGCATGTTCACCACCGTTGATGATGTTCATCATCGGCACCGGCAGGACATGCGCCGAAACCCCACCGATATAGCTGTACAACGGCAAACCGCGCGCATCCGCCGCAGCCTTGGCCACTGCAAGGCTGGTGCCAAGAATGGCGTTGGCGCCCAGCCGCGCCTTGTTTTCGGTGCCATCGAGCGCGATCATCGCCAGGTCGATGTCGCGCTGGTCTTCGGCATCAATGCCGGCGATGGCTTCGGCGATTTCGGTGTTCACGGCATGGATCGCCTTCAACACGCCCTTGCCCAGATAGCGCGATGCATCACCATCGCGCAGTTCGACCGCTTCGTGCGCGCCGGTCGACGCGCCCGAGGGAACTGCTGCGCGGCCAAACGAACCATCTTCGAGCAGCACATCGACCTCAACGGTCGGATTGCCGCGGCTGTCGAGAATTTCGCGGGCGTGAATGTCGATGATCGCGGTCATGGGCGAGCCTTTCGTGTCGGAAGCCGCAGGGCAGCGCCAGACGCGCCCCAAACTTGCCGAGGCCCTATCGACTGATCCCGACACAGGCAAGCCGATGCATGGCGATGCAAAGGACCGCGCAGACGAATTTGTGGGCGCATTCGTGGCCAGCATCGGCTAAGCTTGAGACCACAGCGCGTGAGCGCAACGCGTTTGCTGCCAGGAGGACTCTCGTCATGCCCAAGTCCAAACCCGCCCAAGAATCAGCAACCCCTGAAATCGCTGAAACGACCAGCGACGAAGCTGCGATCAAATCCCGCTTTACCCGCGCCATTGAAGAAGCCCGGACACGCGCCGAAGCCTTGCGAGGGGATGCCGCCGAACTCACCGCCGCTGCGCGTGAAAAAGCTGCGGCAACCGCAACTGAGTGGACCGAACAAGCTGGCGCCCTGGCCAGCCAGGCGCGCGAAAAGGGCGTCGAACTGGCGCAACAAGGCAAAGCCAAAACCAGCGAGGCGATTGCTGTTGTCGGCCGCGCCATTGTCGAGACCGCGCCGGTCATCGACGAAAAATTGGGCGTGCAATACGGTGATTACGCCCGCACGGCCGGTGGTTCGTTGGAAAGCACGGCGGAAAAGCTGGCCGCCAAGGATTTCGCCGATCTGGGCGACGATGTGAAGGAGTTTGTGCGCAAGAGCCCAGCAACCGCGCTTGGCATCGCGGCAGTCACCGGGTTTCTGTTCGCGCGGCTGTTCAGCCGTTCGCCCGACCGCGACGCCTGACAGGGCGCAGCGGCGCGTGAAGCGGTCCGATTCCAAGCCTGATGGCGACGACACCATGCCGTCGCTGGTGGAACTGTTGCGTACACTGCTCGAGGACGCGCAGACACTGGTCGAAGCTGAAACCGGCTATTGGCGAAGCGCGCTCGGCTTTGCGCTGGCGCGCATCAAGACAATCGCGCTCCTGCTGGTGCTGGCGCTGTTTTTCCTGTTCTTCACGCTGATGGCGCTGGTGGTCGGGTTGCTGCTGGCTTTGGGATCGCTGATCGGACCTTGGCCTGCGGTCGGTGTCATGACAGTCACGCTGGCGCTGGCCACGGCCTGGTGCGTGCGGCAAGGACTGCGCAAAGCCAGACGCATGGTCCACCTGTTGACTGGAACCACGCCATGATGTTCGATCCCGCAGAAACCCGGCTGATCGAAGCGCGCCAGTTACGCGACGCGGCGCGCGCCATTGTGCGCACAGATCTGGCCACTCTGCAACTGAGCCTGGCCGAGCGCCCATTGACCGAACGTGTGCGCGACAGTGCCGTCACGCGCGCAACCGGTCTGGCGCACAGCACGCTTGACCTTGCAATGGCCAGTCGTGGCGTGTTTTTGCTGACTTTAACTGCGGTTGCCGGGTGGCTGTTCAGGAAACGGCTAGGTGCAATCGCGCAGGCCGGTTGGGCCGCAGGCATCATACGTCTTGCCAACTGGCGAGCGGCCCGCGCACAGACCAAGGACCTTTGATCATGACCGAACAGGACAGCCCCCTCTCCGAACGGATCGAACAGGCGCGCGTGCGCAGCAACGAACTGGCCACCAAGGCCGCCAGTCGGACACGCGAATTTGTGCAGGAACACCCCGTGGCAACGGTTGCCGGCGGGATCGTGATCGGTGCGCTGATCGCTGGCGCCCTGACCCGCCGCAGGCGTGCGGTATCGCACGGCATGACCGATGTCGCCACTGCCCGGTTGACCAAGCTCGCGACGATGGGCGCTGAATTGGCGTTGGCCTATGCCGTACGCGCCGCCAGTGCCAGCCGGGACGGTGTGGAACAGATCAGCGAAAAAAGTGTTGAAGCCGGGCAGAAAGTTGCCGGGCTTGCCGATGTGGCGATGACAACCTTACGCACCGTCAGTGAAACCGCGCTGCATCGGTTGAAACACCGCGATTCTGAATGAATGATCCGGTGCCGACGGGTAATCATCCCAAGAAAGACGTTCATCGTACTTGAATTGCCTGGGTCTATTTGTCAGGGGCATAAGCTCCCTTCCCTTACGGAAAGTATCCCATGCAGAAGCTTCACCTGGTAATGGGCGGCCGGGTCAAAGACCCACAGGGCCTTGAATTCGTCGATTTGAAAGCCATCGATCTGGTCGGCGTATTCCCCGATTATGCCACGGCCGAAGAAGCCTGGCGCGCCGCAGCCCAACGCACGGTCGATGATGCCGAAATGCGTTATGTCATCGTCCATATGCACCGCCTGCTCGAGCCAGATCTGCCCGAAGTCTGACATTACCAAAAAGGCCCCGAAACCAATCGGTTCCGGGGCCTTTTTGGTATTTTACATGAAATCGGGCTTAGATAAACTCGATCTTTTCAACCACATAGAACCTGTCACCCGCGGGTACGGTCACTTCAATCTCGTCTTCGACACGACGCCCGATCAACGCGCGGCCCAGCGGCGAATTGTAGCTGATCCGTCCTCGTTTGGCATCGGCTTCGGCCAGACCGACAATCTGATACCGCACCGGTTTTTCCGCATCATCGAGCAGCGTAACGGTTGCGCCAAAAACGATCCGATCGCCCGACAGCGTGGTCGGGTCGATAATGTTGGCGCGGCTCAGCTTGTCTTCCAGATCGGCAATCGTTGCTTCGATCTGCCCCTGGCGTTCTTTTGCGTCATGATATTCGGCATTTTCCGAAAGATCACCATGCGCACGCGCTTCCTCGATCGCGTCAACGACTCTTGGGCGCTCCTCGCGCAGCGCTTTCAGCTCGGAAAAAAGCTTGTCATAGCCTTCCTGAAGCATCGGCAGCTTGTCAGTCGCCATCCGTATTCCTTTTCAACCGATCTGCGACGAAACCCCCGCCAGTGTCAGGGGTGTCGTCGAGGGAAAAACCTGCCCCGCCCGAACCCTCGCGGGCCCCGGAAAAGGCAACTGCTTGTGCAGGGGAAACCTGTGAAAGCCTATTTATAATAGTCCTGCAATGACCGGACATCAAGTTCGGCACTGCGCAAGGCTTCAATCCCTTCCGCCGCAGCGAGCGAAGCCGCCGCCGTGGTGAAGTAGCACACTTTGCCGGTCAGCGCCGAACGCCGTATCGATTGCGAGTCCTTGAGGCTCTGCCAGCCTTCGGTCGTGTTGAAAATCAACGCGATTTCGCCATCGATAATGTGATCGACGATATGCGGCCGTCCCTCGGCGACTTTGTTGACGCGTTTGACCGCGATCCCTTGCGCCTCAAGATAATTTGCTGTTCCGCCAGTGGCGACCACGTCGAAACCGAGCCTGATCAGCGTTTTTATCGCAGGCACGATCACCGGCTTGTCGCTGTCTTTGACCGACACGAACAATGTGCCCGCATTCGGCAGGCCTGCGCCTGCGCCCAATTGCGACTTGGCAAAAGCCACCGCGAAATTGGCGTCGATACCCATCACTTCGCCGGTCGATTTCATTTCCGGAGAAAGCGCCGGATCAACGCCCGGGAAGCGCGCAAACGGAAACACGGCTTCCTTTACCGCCATGTAATCAATATCACGACGGATCGGCGGCAGATCGACCAGTTTTTCGCCCGCCATGATGCGCGCCGCATATTTGGCGATCGGCTGACCGATAGCCTTGGCCACAAACGGCACTGTGCGGCTGGCGCGCGGATTGACCTCGATCAGATAGACAAGCCCATCCTTCACCGCGAACTGAATATTCATCAGACCGCGTACCGACAGCCCATTGGCCAGAAGGACTGCCTGGCGTTCCATTTCGGCAATGATTGATTCGGGCAGGTTGTACGGCGGCAAAGTGCATGCGCTGTCACCCGAATGGATGCCAGCCTCTTCGATATGCTGCAACACGCCCGCGATCACCACCTGATCGCCATCAGCCAATGCGTCGACATCACATTCAATGGCATCGCGCAGATACTGATCGATCAGCACCGGGCTATCGCCCGAAACTTTGACCGCGGTGGCGATGTAATCGTCAAGTTGCGCCTGGCTGTCGACGATTTCCATCGCGCGTCCGCCCAGCACATAGCTCGGCCGGATCAGCACCGGGTAACCGATGCGTGCCGCCACTGCGACAGCTTCGTCGCGGCTGCGCGCCATGCCATTGGCTGGCTGCAACAGCCCCAGCTTTTCAACAAGGTCGGAAAATCGTTCGCGATCCTCGGCCAGATCGATCGAGTCCGGCGATGTGCCCAGAATCGGAATGCCTGCATCCTGCAGCGCTTGCGCCAGTTTGAGCGGGGTCTGCCCTCCGAACTGCACGATCACACCGACCAGTGTGCCGTTCGAGCGTTCGACGTCGAGGATTTCCAGAACGTCTTCAGCGGTCAACGGTTCGAAATAGAGCCGGTCCGAAGTGTCTGGGTCGGTCGACACGGTTTCCGGGTTGCAATTGATCATGATTGTTTCGAACCCGGCAGCATCGAGCGCAAAGCAGGCATGACAGCAGCAATAATCGAATTCGATTCCCTGTCCGATACGGTTGGGCCCTCCGCCCAGGATCACGATCTTGCGCGCATCGCTTGGCGCAGCCTCGCTTTCGGGGGCGCCAAACAGACCACCTTCGTAAGTCGAATACATATAAGGCGTTACCGCCTCGAACTCGGCGGCACAGCTATCGATACGTTTGAAAACCGGGCGAACACCCAGCGATTGGCGCAGGCTGCGCACGTCGGCTTCGCCGGTGATGCCCGCCAGGCTGGCGAGGCGGCTATCGGAAAAACCCATGGACTTAATTCGGCGCAAACCGGCGGCATCGCTCGGCAACCCTTGCGCAATGATCGTGGCTTCTTCGGAGATGATGTCAGCGATCTGCCGCAGGAACCAAGGCTCGTACTTGGTCACGGCATGGACATCGTCCACGCTCAACCCTTCGCGAAAGGCCTGTCCGATGACCAGCAACCGATCGGGCGTGGCGAGCGACAACGCCGCATTGATTTCGCCGTGGCTGGCGCCTTCGAGTTCTTCGACAGGATTGAACCCGTCGAGCCCGGTTTCAAGGCCACGAAGCGCCTTCTGCACCGATTCCTTGAAATTGCGCCCAATCGCCATGACTTCGCCAACCGATTTCATCGCAGTCGACAGCAGAGGTTCGGACCCCTTGAACTTTTCGAACGCAAAGCGGGGGATCTTGGTCACGACATAATCGATAGTCGGCTCAAAGCTGGCAGGCGTTGCGCCGGTAATATCGTTGGTAATTTCATCAAGCGTATAGCCGACGGCCAGCTTGGCGGCGACTTTGGCAATGGGAAAGCCGGTGGCTTTCGATGCCAGCGCCGATGACCGCGACACGCGCGGGTTCATCTCGATCACGATCAGGCGGCCATCCTTGGGATTGACCGCAAACTGCACATTCGACCCGCCAGTTTCCACACCGATTTCACG
>CAIPWG010000036.1 GCA_903868655.1 uncultured Sphingomonadales bacterium | reverse complement strand
GCTCATCAGGGTTGTTTCCACCGCACGAAGCTTGTCCATATCGGGATAGGCCGGCATGTGCCGTGCTTCAGACCCGCGCCAGCTGTTTGCATTCCAATTGCTTGCCACTGTTCCTTGTCCTCTGGCGGTCGGTCAGACGGCGACCGAGCCCGCGAGATAGGCGCAGGACACCACAAAAGCAAAGGTAGCATTCCGATTACAGTGATCTGCGCAAGGATATTGCGCGTGGATCAGCGCTTTTCGGGCACGACTTCCAATTTCCACGTCGCATCGGGCTTCAAAAAGCGCCGGGCGAGGTCCTGCATCGCCTCGGGCGTGGTCGATGCCGAATCGACCAGAATAGTGCGCAGATCGGCCAGCTTGCGCGGCTCGGCAGCACCGCCCTGCAATTGGTCGAGGTAAAACCCGTTCCCCGTCGACAGCCGCGTGATCCACTGCTTCATCGGTTCAGTGACCCGCGCGATTTCGTCGGTACTGGGCGGATTGGCAACCAGATCGGCGGCAATACCGTCAGCGGCGACAAAGAACGCGGGCAGGTCGCGCGGGCGCAATTGCGATGTCGCAGCCAGATACCCGCCCGAAGCCAGATCGAGCGGCCACGATGAATTGACTTGCGGTGCATAGCTGGCACCGATCTTTTCGCGCATCACGTCAAACAGCCGGTTCTGAAAAATCTGCGACAGCAGTTCCAATTGACGCGACTCGCGCAAGCCCGCACGGCCACCGCCGGTTGGCCAGGCCACCAGAGCCGCCGCTGTTTCCGGATCGCCCCGATGGGTCAGCACCAGCGGCGTTGCATTGTGTGCAGGCACATGCGGCGCAAGGTTGACTGGGGGCAACGGCGCACGCAGCGGCAGAGCGCCAAACGACTTGCACAACGCGGCCAGCGCATCCTCGCGTTTGAAATCGCCAAACAGATCGACCTCGATCGGGCCCTGCCGCAACAGCGGTTCCCATACCCGGCGAAAGCCTTCGGGATTGGCCTTGGCCAGTTCGGCGGGGTTGGGCCGGGCAAAACGCGGATCGCCGTCCCGGATCAACCACGGCAGATCGCGCTGCAACACTTTCATCGGCGAACCATTGGTGGCTTCGTAATTGAGCCGCTCGGCGGCCAGGGCGCGCATGACCGGACGATCATCCCAACGCGGCATCGCCAGCTTCGCCGCCAGCAAATACAACTGATCAGCAAGGTCGGCCGGGCGCGTATCGGCATAAAATCCCAAAGCGGTGTTGCCGATATCAAAATCCAGGCTGAGCTTGCGCCCCGTCGCCAGCCGGTCAAGCTCTTCCCGACCATACGTCGCGAAACCACTGTCCATCAGCGCCGCTTCGCCCAGCGAAGCATAAACCGCATCCTTGGGATCGATCGCGGCATAACCCCCGCCAAACCGCACCCGCATGATGATCCGGCCCGGTTCGGCATCGTTGGGCCAGAACAGCACTTTGACCCCGTTGGACAACGTCACCCGTTCAATCGCGAGCAGTCCGGTCGGGATCGCGTCGATCACTTTGCCCGGCGCACCGATCGGTGGCAGATCGGCAAAGGTCAATTTGGTCGCCGCGATGCGGCTGCCGGTCGCCGCATCGACTGGTGCTGTCATCGCCTGACGCACGTCAGCGGCCGTACCATCGCCGGCGTTGGGCGTGATCAGCACCGCGCGTTCAACCGTGCCTTCAAACAGCGCGCGGGTATGCGCCAGAACGGCCGCGGGGGTGAATAGCGGGATGGTCTTCTGGAAAATCGCATAGACCGTATCGGGATTGGCGACTGTCTCGCGAATATCGACCGCCTCGGCAATTTCGTCGGCCAGTTTGGACCCGGCTGCGGTTTCCTGCGTTTCAACCGGGACTTTGTAGCTGATTTCAAATTCGGCCACTTCGCGCGCGATTTCCTCGCGGCTGGGCGGCGTGGACAGCGCATCGGCAATCACGCCACGCACATCATGAAGTGCCGCCTTCCAGTCGTCCCCCAGCGGAGTTACCGTGATCAGCGTGGCATCGGCCGAACGGTTGATACGCGTCTGGTCGACCGAGGCCGTCAAAAAGCTGGCATTGCCGCGCGCGCGCGCTTCCAGCCGCCGGTTGATCAGCGTCAACGCCAGCCGGTCGATGATATTGCCTTCGTTATAAACAATTGTGTCGCTGACCTTGTGCCATGGCCGCAATATTGCGGCATTGACCACACGCGGCAGGCCAGGCTCGACAATCACCGCCGTTTTCGTCGACCGGATTGCGCACGTGCTGCCGGGGGTCAGCCTTGGCTGGCGCGTGTGGCGCGCCGAAATCGGGTTGGGCAGGCTTTGGTCCGTTTGCATGCCAATCACCAAACCACTTGGTAATCTGCGCCACCAAAGCACCCGGTTCGGCATCACCGGCCACAACAATCACGGTGTTGTCGGGGCGATACCAAGTATCGTGAAATGCCTTGATGCTATCGGCTGTCGCGGCTTCAAGCGTGGCAACTTTGCCGATTGGCGATCGATCGGCCAGCGGCTGGCCTTTGAAAAACGTTGCCCGCGTCGCCTCGATGACATGGCTTTCGGGACCTTGCCGCTCGCGCATTTCGGCCAGCACGATCGGCACTTCGGTCTTGACCCCTTGCGGGGTGAACACCGGGGCTGAAATCATCCCTGACAGCAGTTTGAATGTCTCGTCGATCGATGCCGCAGAGGCATTGGGCAAATCGAGTTTGTACGTCGTCTGGGTCGGG
>CAIPWG010000035.1 GCA_903868655.1 uncultured Sphingomonadales bacterium | reverse complement strand
TTGAGCACGACAAACGCCGCCTGTTGCAGCGGCTTGTCACGGAAGCGAAAATGCCCCTGCCCTTCACGCACAATCAAACCGGCAAATGTTTGCGAACTCGTGCGCATGCGCTGCTGCGATAGATCGACCAGAAAATGTGAAACGGCGTCATCGCGGCCGCCCAATGCCACGCCGTTGATCACATCGACCCGGTTTTCATGCGCCGCCACGGTGTCGGCCAGCGCGCCCGAACCTTTGTCGGAAAGCGTGTAAACCGTAGCGCCCGAAGCCCCCGCGCCATCCACCGCATCGGCGTGGATCGACAGGAACACATCGGCATGGAGCCGCCGCGCGATCCCGGCACGTTCCTGCAAGACCAGAAAACGGTCGTCTGAACGGGTCAGTGCGACGCGCACCCGGCCATCGGCAATCAAAGCATCGCGGACCGCGAGGGCCAGCGCCAGCGTCAACGTCTTTTCATGATCTCCCGCAGGGCCGCTTGCGCCGGGATCGTGCCCGCCATGCCCGGCATCGATGACCACCAGCGGTCGGCTGGCATCGGCTGCGCCTTCGATCGTGGGCAAGCCGATCGGCAAAGCGCCATCGGGCAACGCCAGTCGCACGACATAACCGGGCACGCCACCTTTGAGGATTGCGACGCGATTGTAGAGGTGCACGCACATGATCAGCAGGACGCCCAAGCCGACGGCGATCGTCGCCCTGCGCAACCATACACCTGCAATTTGCGCGCTTTTTCGCACCCGTCCGTCCTGATCCGCCTTTAACCGCCGCAAACCCATGCCAGAAAATCCACGCCTGAAAACCCGCACTTTCCTCTCTGCCCCCTACTCTGCCCAATCATTGCGGCAAGGATTTGTATAGCGCAATTCCCATACCCGAATGATCCATGCCCTTGTCCGCAGCGGTCAGTGGTTGGTATTTTCCTCCAACAAAGGCTCCGTATCGGATAACTTGGCACACGAGTTTTAATTGCTGATTTGCATTTGCGGTGCTAGCACGGTCAAATACCGGACGATGCCAGCACCGGCACCAGTCTTGCTTGTCCACATGCGGCGCTCCGACAAAGCGCATCAGGGCTTGCAAGGCGAGAGAACGCCGCTGGCAGGATGAACCGGTTTGAAATGCGTGAAGCAGGCCGCCGCACATGGGCGATGCTTGCCAACGCCAGAGGTTGATGCCGAAATGACGAGCCGATTTTCCAGCCAGAAGAAGAGCCCCCCCGGGGCCCTTCCCGGTTGGAATGTTGGACTTGCTTCGCTGGCTACAATGCCGGGCGAAGCCTTCGGAACCGCGCGCCTGTCGCCGCGCAGCGTCCTTTCGGCAGATGCAAACCAACCGCCGCCGGGCGGCGAGCACCATGGGTTCAGGCCCGCGCTCCGAACCGGCAAAC
Organism: uncultured Sphingomonadales bacterium; assembly: GCA_903868655.1. Lineage (GTDB taxonomy): Bacteria > Pseudomonadota > Alphaproteobacteria > Sphingomonadales > Sphingomonadaceae > Novosphingobium. The sequence goes on along the minus strand of CAIPWG010000035.1, from coordinate 1,789 downwards.
CCGCATTCGCGAAACGCCACGCCGGCACAGCCGGGGCAAGTGCCCCGGCCATGACACGCCGGGCAGGCATTCGCGCCACAGCAATGAACCGCGCCCAGTTCCCGGGAGATATCCCGCGGCCGCGCGGCTGGAGATTATTGAATGACAACGCGCATGCTTATCGATGCGCGCCACCAGGAAGAAACCCGGGTGGCGGTGCTCAAGGGCAACCGGATTGAAGAATTCGATTTCGAGTCTGCCGACCATAAACAAATCAAGGGCAATATTTATCTTGCCAAAGTAACGCGGGTTGAACCCTCGTTGCAGGCAGCTTTTGTCGACTTCGGCGGCAATCGTCACGGATTTTTGGCCTTTAGTGAAATCCATCCTGACTACTATCAGATCCCCAAAGAGGATCGCGAAGCGTTGTTGGCCGAAGAGGCCCGCCATGCCGAAGAAGAAGCTGCGTTGCGCGCGGCTGATGAAGACGATGATGACGACTATGCCGAAGGCGGGTTTGAATCGGGCGATGACTACGAAGATGGTGTGATCGAAGTCGACAATGGCGAAAAAGGCCAGGTTGCCACGATCGAAGGCGGTGTGATCGACAACGAGTTCGACCACGAAGGCGAAGAAGCCGGCGAACAAGCCGACCATGGCGAACACGGCGAAGGCGATCACGGCCAGCGCCGCGAACGCGGCCGCCGTCGTCAAAGCCGGGGTCAGGCCAAAGAAGCCGATGATTTGCGTGCGCGCCGTCTGGCCTTGCGCCGCCGGTACAAGATCCAGGACGTGATCCAGCGCCGTCAGGTGCTGTTGGTGCAAGTGGTCAAAGAAGAACGCGGCAACAAGGGTGCGGCACTGACCACTTATCTGAGCCTTGCGGGCCGCTATTGCGTGCTGATGCCCAATTCCAGCCATGGTGGCGGGATCAGCCGCAAGATCAATTCGGCGTCCGACCGCAAGCGTCTGAAGACTATCATCGCCGAAATGGCGCTGCCCAAGACGATGAGCTGCATCGTCCGCACCGCAGGCCTGCAACGCACCAAGACCGAAATCAAACGCGATTTCGATTACCTGGCACGACTGTGGGACGAAATACGCGAGAACACGATCAAATCGGTCGCCCCTGCGCTGATCCATTCGGACAGCGATCTGGTCAAGCGCGCGATCCGTGACATCTACAACCGCGATATCGAAGAAGTCGTGGTAGAAGGCGAAGCGGGCTATCGCGCCGCAAAAGACTTCATGAAACTGCTGATGCCGAGCCACGCCAAACGCGTGCGGCCTTATTCGGACCCGGTTCCGCTGTTCCAGCGGTATGGCGCCGAAGACCAGTTGACTGCGATGTACGACCCCGTCGTGCAGTTGCGTAGCGGCGGCTATCTGGTGATCAACCCGACCGAAGCTCTGGTGTCGATCGACATCAACTCGGGCCGGTCGACCAAGGAACACGGGATCGAGGCGACCGCCGTGTCGACCAACCTCGAAGCTGCGCGCGAAATCGCGCGTCAGTTGCGGCTGCGCGACATGGCCGGGCTGGTAGTCATCGACTTCATCGACATGGAATACGGATCGAACGTCCGTAAAGTCGAAAAGGCGATGAAGGACTCGCTCAAGGATGACCGCGCCCGCATTCAAGTTGGCCGCATTTCAGGCTTTGGCCTGATGGAAATGAGCCGTCAACGGCTGCGCACCGGGGTTTTGGAAGCAACCACCTCGACCTCGCACGTCACGGTGTCCGGCGCGACCCTGACCGGCGGCGCGGCGTCTGGCGCGACTGGTATCACCATCACCGGCAAATATACCG